>DASZDF010000375.1:0-1685 GCA_035942275.1 Solirubrobacteraceae bacterium
GACGCCGAGCGCCTCGAGCTTCAGCCGCGCCACCTCGGCGTCGATCGCGGGCGGCACGGCCTGGACGCCGGGCTCGAGCTCCCCGCGCGCGAGCAGCTCGGCGCTCAGCGCCTGGAGCGCGAAGGAGACGTCCATGACGCCGGCGGGGTGCCCCTGCGCCGCGGCGAGGTTGACCACCTGGCCGCGGGCGAGCAGGTTCAGCCGCCGCCCGTCCGGCTGCTCGAACGCCTCGACGAGCGGCAGCACCTGGACGCCGGCGTCGCCGAGGTCGGGCAGCGAGATCTCGACGTCGAAGTGCCCGGCGTTCGCGAGCACCGCGCCGTGCTTCATCCGGGCGAAGTGCTCGGCGCGCAGGACGTCCCGCGACCCGGTGACCGTGATGAACACGTCGCCGCGCTCGGCCGCCGCCAGCGCGGTCAGCACCTCGAAGCCCTCCATCCGCGCCTCGAGCGCGCGCAGCGGGTCGACCTCGCAGACGACGACCGACGCCCCGGCCCCGCGGGAGCGCAGCGCGATCCCCCGCCCCGTCCAGCCATAGCCGAGCACCGCGACGGTCTGGCCCGCGAGGAGCATGTGCGTCGCGCGCACGATCCCGTCGAGCGCCGACTGCCCGGTCCCGAAGCGGTCGTTCAGCGCCCGCTCGGCCTCGGCCTCGTTGACCGCGAGCACGGGGCAGCGCAGGTCGAGGGAGCGGACGTGGACGAGGCCGCTGCGCGTCTCCTCCGTCGCGCCGCGCAGGCGCTCGTGCGTCGCGGCGATCAGCTCGGCGCCGTCGTCCAGCACGATGTCGGGGTCCGACGCCGCGACCGCGTGCAGCCCGGCGTCGTAGTCGCCGACGTGCACGCCGTCGCCGAGCGCCTCGGCGACCTCCGACTGCGCGGTGTACGGGTTCGCCGCGCACAGCGCGACGTCCGCTCCGCCGTCGCGCAGCGCGAGCACGAGGTTCGCCGTCTCCGCCGTCACGTGCAGGCACGCGCCGACGCGCAGCCCGTCGAGCGGGCGCTCCGCCGCGAAGCGCGCGCGGATCGAGCGCAGGACGGGCATCTGCCCGCCCGCCCACTCGATGCGCGCGGCTCCGGCGGAAGGGGGCACGGCGCCCGCGCCCGCTCCGCGTCCTAGTAGCGGTAGTGGTCGGGCTTGTACGGGCCCTCGACCGGCACGCCGATGTACGCGGCCTGCTCCGGTGTCAGCTCCGTCAGCCTCGCGCCGAGCGCCTCCACGTGGATCCGCGCGACCTTCTCGTCGAGGTGCTTCGGCAGCACGTAGACGCCGGTCTTGTACTCGTCGTTCTTCGAGAACAGCTCGATCTGCGCGATCGTCTGGTTCGAGAACGAGTTCGACATCACGAACGACGGGTGGCCGGTCGCATTGCCGAGGTTCAGCAGGCGGCCCTCGGACAGGACGATGATCGCCTTGCCGTCCGGGAAGACCCACTCGTCGACCTGCGGCTTGATGTTGATCTTCCGCACGCCGTCGAGCTTCTCGAGGCCGGCCATCTCGATCTCGTTGTCGAAGTGGCCGATGTTGCCGACGATCGCCTGGTGCTTCATCCGGGCCATGTCGGCCGCGGTGATGATGTCCTTGTTGCCGGTCGCGGTGATGAAGATGTCGGCGGTCTCGACGACGTCCTCCATCGTCTGGACCTGGTAGCCGTCCATCGCCGCCTGCAGCGCGCAGATCGGGTC
>DASZDF010000376.1:0-3818 GCA_035942275.1 Solirubrobacteraceae bacterium
CGCCCGTGCCGCGCAGGCGCCCAACGTCCGCGCGACGATCTCGCGCTACGAGCGGCGCGGGTTCATCACGGCCGAGGACGCCGCGCGCTACCGCGACGTCTACGGCGCGGCCCTGCGCGCCCGCCGGCGCCTCGGCGGCCAGCGGCGCGCCGAGCTCGGCGCGGTCATCGGCCAGCTCGAGTCGTTCGCCCGCCGCGGCGACCTGACCGCGTCGCGCATCCCGATCCTCTTCTTCCAGCTCGAGCGCAACACGCAGCACTGGTCGAGCAACGGGCCGCCGGTGCGGCGCGGGCCGCGGCCGAGGGTGCAGCCGTGCACGGGCGGCAACGGCAGCCCGGACACGCGCCGCCAGTTCGGCGACGACCCGGTCGTCTTCCAGTGGTATCCCGGCCAGGGCCTCCAGATCCAGCAGCTCGCGACCGCCGGCACGGTCAACGCGCTGGCCAAGGCGTGCCTCGAGCCCGACGACACGAAGGCCGCGTGCGACCCCGAGCGCTTCCGCCGCGGCGTCGACCAGCTCGTCTTCCTCGCGGCCAACCGCGGCTTCCTCGCGTGGGAGTACTACTTCGCGTTCGGCGGCGGGTCGCCGCCGTGGATCAGCGGGCTCGCGCAGGCCACGGCGATGCAGGCGCTCAGCCGCGGCACGACGTACTTCCAGGACCCGAAGTACCTCGACGCCGCGCGCCAGGGCGTCGGCGCGTTCCGCACGGCGCCGCCCCGCGGCGTCCGCGTCCGGGCAGGGCGCGGCAACCACTACCTCATCTACTCGTTCGACTCAGTCCTGCGCGTGATCAACGGCTTCCTGCAGTCGCTCGTCGGGCTCTACGACTACGCCGAGGCGGCCGACGACGACGGCGCTCGCGCGCTCTTCCGCGCCGGCGACCGGCGCGCGCGCCAGGAGGTCCCGCTGCACGACACCGGCGCATGGTCGCTCTACAGCGCGGGCGGCAACGAGTCCGACCTCGGCTACCACCGGCTGCTGCGCGACTTCCTCCAGTCGCTGTGCGACAGGACGAAGGAGAACCCGTACTGCTCGACCGCGGAGCGCTTCACCCGGTACATGCGCGAGCGGGCGCGGCTCGAGATCCACCGCGCGACGGCGCCGCGCCGGGGGCGGACGGCCACGGTCACGTTCTCGCTGTCGAAGATCTCGTGCGTGACGCTCCGCGTGCGGCGCGAGGGGAAGCTGGTCGTCGCCGTGACGCGCGTGCTCGGGCGCGGCACGAAGTCGCTGACGTGGGTCCCGCGCAGCCGCGGCGAGCACACCGTCCAGGTGCAGGCCGTCGACCTCGTGAGCCACTACACGCGCGCGGAGAAGACGGTCCGCATCCGATGACGTCGGTCGCCGTCCTCGGGCCCGGCGGCGTCGGGGGCTTCGTCGCGGCCGCGCTCGCCCGCTCGGGCGTCGACGTGACGGTGGTCGCGCGGGAGCCCACGGCCGAGGCGATCGCGCGCGACGGGATCGAGGTCGACAGCGTTCGGCTCGGCGAGTGGACCGCGCACCCGCGCGCGGTCGCGATGCTCGAGCTGCGCGTGGACGTCCTCGTCGTGGCGGTCAAGGCGCCGGCGCTCGCGAGCGCGCTGGGTCGTGTCCGCGCCGCCCCCGGGCTCGTCGTCCCGCTGCTCAACGGCATCGAGCACCTCGGCGCGCTGCGCGACCGCTTCGGCGACGCCGCGGTCGCCGGCTCCATCCGCATCGCGGCGGAGCGCACCGCGCCCGGCCGCGTCGTCCACACGAGCCCGGCCTTCCGGATCGAGCTCGCGCCCGAGCGCGACGACGTCAGCGCCTTCGTCCACGTCCTGCGCGCGGCCGAGATCCCGGCGAAGACGCTGGCGCGCGAGGCCGACGTCCTGTGGAGCAAGCTCGTCCGCCTCAACGCCCTCGCATGCACCACCGCCGCCGCCGGCGCGCCGATCGGCGAGGTCCGCGCGCATCCGGCGTGGCGCGCGCGGCTCGGCGGCGCCGTCGACGAGACCGCCGCGGTCGCCGCCGCCGAGGGCGCGGCCGTCGACTCCGCCGGCACGCTCGCCGAGCTGATGGAGCTGGGGCCGAAGCACACGAGCTCGCTGCACCGCGACCTCGACGCGGGCGCGCCCCACGAGCTCGACGCGATCCCCGGCGCCGTGCTGCGCGCCGGCGCCCGCCACGGCGTCCCGACGCCGACGATCTCCGAGCTCGTCGGGTTGATCCGCGAGCGGTACCCTGCCGCCTGAGCGATGGCCGACACCTCGAAGATCGCCAAGAACCTCCAGGCGTTCGCGATCGCCGTCAACGCCCACGACCGCGAGAACCCGGACCACACCGCCTACGGGATCGGGCTCGCGCACTTCGACCTCGAGCGGCTCGGCTTCGAGGAGGGCGAGACGGTCCTGCCCGGCATCACCATCCACGCCGACAACGGCGTGACCGGCAACTTCCGGGTGCTCTGCGACGGCCAGCACGACGAGGACCTCCAAGAGGAGGCGGAGGAGGCCGAGGTCGTCGAGGCGGTCGGCACGACGCCGATCGAGATCCCGCGCACCGGCTGAGCCGACGCCGCTAGCGCACCGCGAGCGCGCGCTCGAACGTCCGCGCGAACAGCTCGTCCTGGCGCTGCGCGGCCCAGCGCGCGAGCGAGACGTCGCCGTCGCCCTCGAGGCGCAGCTCGACGGTCCCGTCGTCGACGCTCACGTGCGCGGCGCGGACGAGCTGGTCGCGGCTGCGCTCGAGCTGCTCGGCCAGGCGCAGCAGCGTCGCGCAGCGCTCGACGAGCGCGGCGTCGCCCTTCGCGGCCAGCGGCTCGGCGTCGTCGAGCGCCGGGGTGCCCTTGCGGTGGTAGCGCGCGATCTGCGCGATGAGCGCGATCTCGCGCTGCGAGTAGCCGGGCAGGCCGGCGTTGAGGATCAGGTACTTCGAGTGCTTGTGGTGGTCGTCGTAGTCGACGGCGACGCCGATGTCGTGGAGCATGCCCGCCGCCCACAGCAGCTCGCGCTCGCCGCGCTTGCCCGCGTGCACGCCGGCCCGCACGAGGTCGTCGAACATCCCCAGCGCCAGCTCGGAGACGTGCTCGACGTGCGCGAGCTCGTCGCCGGAGTACTGGAGCGCGAGGTTGCGCACGCTGGCCCCGCGGACGTCGGGGAACATGCCGGTCGGCTCGAGGTGGCGCTCGAAGAAGACGCCCTCGCGCAGGCCCGCCTCGGTGACCTCGAGCGCCTCGAACCCGCCCTCCTTGAGCACCGTCTGGATCGTCGTCGCGCCGGCGAGGATGAGGTCGCCGCGCGCCGCCTTGACGCCCGGCGTCTTCGCCCGCTCGGCGACCGGCATGTCGGCGAGCCGCTCCACGAGGGCGTCGAGGTCCTCGCGCCCGATGACGTAGCCCTGCACGCCGAAGGTCGGGATCCCGGCGGCGATCTGGCAGGCGACGGCGAGGTTGCGCACGGTCCCGCCGATGGCCACGAGCCGCTCGCTCTCGGCGAGCCACGGCGCGGCCTCGAGCTGCTCGGCGACGTGCGCGCGCAGCGCCTTGAGCTGCTTCTTGGAGGCGGGGCCCTTGTCGGGCAGGAAACGCTCCGTCATCCGCACCGCGCCGAGCGGCCACGAGCGCAGGTGCTCGGGCTGCCGGCCGCGGACGGCGACGAGCTGGAGCGACCCGCCGCCGAGGTCGAGCACGGTGCCGTCGGCGAGCGACGTCGAGTTCACGGCCGCGAGGTAGCCGTACCGCGCCTCCTCCTCCTCGCTGAGCTCGCGCACGTCGAGGTGCTCGCGCGCCCGCGCGAGGAACGCCTCACGGTTCGAGGCGGCCCGGATCGCGCTCGTCGCCACCGCGTGCGTCTCGTCG
>DASZDF010000377.1:0-3045 GCA_035942275.1 Solirubrobacteraceae bacterium
AAACGAAACGAGCGCGAGCGCCAGACCCAGAGCCGGCCGAGCGACAGACGGAAGCTCCTGCCGCAGCCCCGACGCCAGCAGCGCACCCGCCAGCGCCCCCGCCACGCCGCCCGCGATCGCCATCGGCAGCCCCTCGGCCACGATGTCCGACGCCCACCCGAGGCGGAACACGCTGTCCACCCACAGCCATTCCGCGGCGAACCCCACGCTCCCGACCAGCCCACCGGACACCGCCGCGAACACGAGCGGCCGCGCGCGGGCGACGATCACGAGCGCCACGCCTTCCACCAGCAGCGCCTCGACCAGGTAGAGCGGGAGCGCCGGGGTCGTCTGGCCGAGCACCGGCCCGACGATCAGCGACACGCCGCCCCGCATCACGAGGTAGAACGCCGCGGCGAAGAGCGCTCCTCCGCGACCGATCCAGATCCGCGCGGCGACCAACGCGAACCCGGCCGCGAGCGCGATCAGGAACGGCTGGAAGACCATCCGGTACTGCGGGACGCCGAAGTCGAACTCGGCCTGGAACGTCGAGAGGCCGATGAGGAACCCGCCCATCAGCGACGCGCGGCGGATGAAGGTGATCTTCGACTCCATCCCGCGGCCGCGCGGCTTCGAGCGCATCCCCTCGGTGAGCAGCACCGCGTTCGCGATGAGCGTCATCCCCGCGCCGCCGATCAGCATCAGGTGGGTGGGGCCCCAGAGGGTCACGTCCTGGCCGAAGAGGCGGTGCCAGACGTCGTCGAGCGGGAAGCCGATGAGCGCGAAGCCGCCGCACGCCCCCATCAGGACGCCGCCGATCGGCGCGTACCAGTCGTCGGTGATGCGCAGCGGCGCGGGGCCCGGGCGCTCCCCCGGCTTCGGCAGCGCCATCGCCATGACGCCCGCCGCGAAGACGCCGAAGAGCCCGACGAGGATGAGGTAGTGGGCGGGGTTGGCGAGCGGCCCGGCGTCGCGGCCGTCGTCGATGTGCAGGGAGATGTCCCAGTACATGCCGAGGAGCGCGACGCTCAGCGCGAGGCCGGCGACGCCGGCGGGCAGCGCCGCCCAGGCGGGGAGGCGCGCGGTCTTCGCGGCGCGATCGGCGACGCGGCCGAGGAGCTGCACGCGGCCGGATCGGTGACCGGCGAGGAGCCAGAGGAGGACGGCGGTGACGACCGTCGCGCCGCCGGTGGCGATGACGACCTGGTCGAGAGCGGCGCCGCCGGCGGGCTCGGAGGCGGCGGGCGCGACAGCGCCGCCGTCCACGACGGCGATCAGCGAGTGGAGAACCATGACATCGATTGATGTTGCATCGATCAAGGGGACATGTCAAGAAGTACCCTTCGTGAGGTGGCGCACACTCCCGATGACGCGTTCGACCTGACGATCGACGAGCTCGCGCGTCGGGCGGGGATGACCGTGCGCAACGTCCGCGCGCACCAGTCCCGCGGGCTGCTGCCGCCTCCGGACGTCCGGGGCCGCACCGGCTACTACGGCGCCGACCATCTGGCGCGGCTGGAGCTCATCAAGGAGCTGCAGGCCGACGGCTTCAACCTCGAGGCGATCCGGCGGTTGATCGAGGCGTCCGGGGGCCAGACCCGCGACGTCCTGCGCTTTACGCGCACCGTGCGCGCGTCGTTCGAGGAGGAGGAACCGGAGGTCGTCGAGCTCGCGGAGCTCGCAGAGCGGTGGGGCGAGGACGGCGATCCCGCGCTGCTGGATCGCGCTCTCCGGGTCGGCGTCCTGCGCCCGCTGGGCTCGGGGCGGTTCGAGGAGCGCAGCCCGCGGCTCGCGCGGGCGGGGGACGAGCTGCGGCGGATCGGCGTGTCCGCCGAGCGCACGATCGAGCTCCTCGAGCAGCTGCACGAGCACGCCGACGGTGTCGCCCGCGCGTACGTCGAGTTGTTCCTGGACGAGGTCTGGCGTCCCTTCGACGCCGCCGGCCGCCCCGCCGAGCGCTGGCCGGAGGTCGAGCAGGCGCTCGAGAGGCTGCGGCCGCTCGCGGCGGAGACGTTGCTGGCAGTCTTCGGCCTCGTGATGGCGGATCGGGTGGAGGAGGCGGTCGAGCAGCAGATCCAGCTCGTGGCCGGAGAGGAGCGGTGACCGGGCTGCTCGTCGCGGTCGCGGGGGCCGCCGGGGTGCTGACGCGGTACGGGTTCACGGAGGCGATGGGTCGCGATGCGGCGCTGTGGAGCGTGTTGAGCGTGAACGTCGCCGGCTCCTTCGCGTTGGGCGTGCTCGCCGGTGCGGGCGCGTCCGAGCAGATGCGGGCGGTCGCGGGCGTGGGGTTCCTCGGGGGGTTCACGACGTTCTCGACGTTCTCCCTCGATGTCTTCGCCGACCTCGACGCGGGCCGGCCGGCGCGTGCGCTGGTGTACGTGGTGTTGTCGGTGGGGCTGGGCGTGGGCGCCGCGGCGGCCGGCTGGGCGCTCGCGCGAGCGTGACGCCGCCGCGCCCGCGGACCCTGCTCCCCACCATCCTGCGTGAGTGGGGACGTATCGGCGTCGTCGGGTTCGGCGGCCCGCCGGTCCACGTCGCGCTCCTGCGGGACCTCGTCGTCGACCGCCGCCGCTGGCTCGACGCGCGCGGGTTCGAGGACGCGAACGCGGCCTGCAACCTGCTCCCCGGCCCTGCCTCGACGCAGCTCGCGATCTACTGCGCGAACCGCGTCGCCGGGCTCGCGGGAGCGCTGGTCGGAGGTCTCGCCTTCATCCTGCCCGGGCTCGCGCTCATCCTCCTGCTGGCCGCCGGATCGCTCTCCGGAAGTCCGCCGGAGTGGCTGCTCGCTCTGGCGGCGGGGGCGGGGGCGGCCGTCGTGCCCGTCGTGGTGCACGCCGGCGTGACGCTCGGTCGTGGCACGGTCCGCGGGATCGGGTTCGTCTACGCGGGAGCCGGAGCGCTCGCGACGATCCTCGTCGGCCCGTTCGTCGTCGTCGTGTTGCTCGCGTGCGGGCTCGTCGAGCTGCTCCGCCGCGGGGGCGGGCGGCAGATCGGGCTGCACGCTTGGCCGCTCCTCGTCCCGTTCGCCGCGTACGGCGCCAGCGAGCTGCCCGCGCTCGCGTGGAC
>DASZDF010000378.1:0-5460 GCA_035942275.1 Solirubrobacteraceae bacterium
TCCCTCACCGAATGCTCTCGCTCGACAAGGCGCTCGAGTTCCTGCGCGAGGACGAGTGCGCGGAGGTCACGCCGTCGAAGGTCCGGCTGCGCAAGCTCGTCCTCGACAAGAAAGAGCGGGCGAAGTCCGCCCGCCAGCGCCGCCACGCGAACGCCTAGTCAGCCGTTCAGCCGTACCGGCAGCGTCTTCAGCTGGTTGATGAACGGCGACTCGGCGTACGCCGTCGGGCCCGCGAGCTCCATGTTCGGGTAGCGCTTCAGCGTCTCCTCGCGCAGCATCTTGAGCTCGAGCCGCGCGAGCGCGGTGCCGAGGCAGAAGTGGCGGCCGCCGGCACCGAACGCCTGGTGCTCGTTCGGGCTGCGGGTCACGTCGAAGCGCTCGGGGTCCTCGAAGCGCGTCTCGTCGCGGTTCGACGAGACGTACCACATGACCACCTTGTCGCCCTCGCGGATCGGCTGGCCGTGCAGCTCGCAGTCGCGCGTCGCCGTGCGGCGGAAGTGCGCGAACGCCGGGAACATCCGCAGTGACTCCTCGACCGCGCTCGGCACGAGCGACGGGTCGGCGACCAGCTTCGCGCGCTCCTCGGGCTGCTCGAGCAGCGCGCGCATCCCGCTGCAGTACGTCGCCTTCGTCGAGTCGTTCCCCGCCGCCATGAGCAGGAAGAACCCCATGCCGATCTCGTGCTCCTCGAGCTTGGAGCCCTCGACCTCCGCGTGCACGAGCACCGACGTGAGGTCCTCCGTCGGGCGCTCGCGCCGCTCGGCGATGCGCTCGCTGCAGCGGCGGAACATCTCGGGGCCGTCGCGCTCCATGACCGACTGCGTGCCCTCCGGGTTCTTGTCCGGGTCGCCCGCGGCCATGATCGTGTTCATCAGCCGCGCCCAGATGACGTCGTCCTCCGGCGGGATGCCCATGAAGCTCCCGATCACCCGCGCGACGACCGGCTGGGCGACGTCGTCGACCAGGTCGCACGTCTCGCGGCCCTCGAGCCGGTCGAGCACCTCGGCGACGATCGCGCGGATCTCCCCCTCGTGCTCGGCGATGCGCTTCGGAGTGAACCCGCGCTGGAAGAGCGCCTTCAGCCGGTCGTGCTTCGGCGGGTCCTGGGCGATGAACATCCCGCGCTGGAGATCGAGCGGCATGATCGCGTCGGTCAGCGACGTGATCCCGCCGCGCTCGGAGGAGTAGGTCTCGAAGTCGCGGCTGACGGCATGGATGTCGTCCCACGTCGTGACCGACCAGAAGCCGGCCTCCTCCGGGTACTCGGTGATGCGCGGGCTCCAGTGCACCGGGCACTCGGAGCGCAGGCGCCTGAAGAGGTCGTGCGGCGGCCCGTCCTGCCACAGCTCGCGTTCGTTGACGAGGACGCCGTCGAGGGAGGAACGAGGAGGGGCGCTCATGGCGCGACCCTACTTCGTGATGGTGCTCGCCGCCAGACCGCGCGACGTCACACACCGGCCGCGGCATGGGGGCGATACTTGCGCGTCATGCTGCCGCCGGGCCCACGCCTTCCGGCCGTCGCGCAGGCCGCTCTTCTCGCGCGCGATCCCATCGGGTTCCTCGAGGGCTGCCGCGATCGCTACGGCCCGGTCTTCCGCGTCAGCTTCCCCGGGTTCAAGAACTTCGTCTACGTCGCGGACCCGGCCCTCGTGCGCGACGTCTACGCGGCGGACCGCACTGTCGGCCGCGCCGGCGACGCCCGCCGCGACTTCCTCGCGCCGGTGGTCGGGCAGCACTCGATGCTCGTCACCGAGGGCGAGGAGTGGCTCCAGCACCGCAAGCTCCTCGGCCCCGCCTTCCACCGCCGCGTCGTCGACGACTACCGCGACGAGATCGCTGCGATCGCCCAGGCGGAGATCGAGCGCTTCCCCACGAACGAGCCGTTCCCCGTGCGCCCGCACATGCAGACGATCACGCTCGAGGTGATCCTGCGGCTCGTCTTCGGGCTGTCGGAGGGGCCGCGGATCGAGCGGCTGCGCGTCCTCCTCCGCGAGCTGCTCGCCGCGGCCGGTTCGCCGATGCTCCTGCTCGTCCCGCCGCGGTTCTTCATCTTCAGCGTCAAGCGCCCGCGCATGCGCCGCGTCCCCGGACCCCTCGGCCGCTTCCTGCGCGCGCAGGCCGAGGCCGACGAGCTGCTCTACGAGGAGATCCGCGAGCGGCGGGCGGCCGGAGCGACCGATGGCACCGACGCGCTGTCGGTGATGATCGCCGACGGCGAGCTCAGCGACGTCGCGATCCGCGACGAGCTGCACACGCTGCTCCAGGCCGGCCACGAGACGACCGCCACCGCCCTCGCGTGGGCGTTCGAGCGCCTCACCCGCCACCCGCACGTGCTCGACCGGCTCACGGAGGAGGTCCGCACCGGCGAGGACGACGCGTACCTGCGCGCGACGGTGCGCGAGGTCCTGCGCGCACGCGCGGTGATCATCGACACGCCGCGCCTGCTCGCCGGCGAGCTGAAGGTCGGCGAGTGGACGCTCCCGGCCGGGTGGGTCGTCGCCCCCTCGATCCCGCTCGTGCAGGCGAACGGCGACTTCGACCCCGAGCGCGAGAACACCGGCGAGGGCTGGATCCCGTTCGGCGGCGGCAAGCGCCACTGCGTCGGGTCGCACCTCGCGCTGCTCGAGCTCGAGACCGTGATCGCGGAGGTCCTGCGCCACCGCGACCTCGAGCCGGCCGATGCCGCGGCAGAGCGCGTCCGGCTCGTCCACGTTACGCTCGCGCCGTCCGAGCAGGGTGCTGTCGTGGCCCGGCGAGTGGTTGCGCGAGCGCCGGCGCGCGTCCCCTCCATGTAGGAAACCAACAGCGGCGCGCTACCGTTCGCCGTCTGTTCCCCCGGAGAGGACCCGTATGAGTACCGAGGCCATCGCCCCCTACGCGCGACCCCACGTCGGCCGCAGCCTGCTCGACCTGGCGACGTCCGTCCTTCCGTACATCGCGCTGACGGCGGCCGGCTACCTGCTGCTCGACGTGTCCGTCTGGGCCGCGCTCGCCATCGCGCCGCTCGCCGCGGGCTTCCTCCTGCGCACGTACATCATGTTCCACGACTGCGCGCACGGCTCGTTCCTGCCGACCAAGCGCGGGAACGTGTGGCTCGGCCGCGCGCTGGGCTTCGTCGTGTGGACGCCGTACGCGAAGTGGAAGCACGACCACGCCGTCCACCACGCGACGTCCGGCGACCTCGATCGCCGCGGGACCGGCGACGTCACGACCTGGACCGTCGCCGAGTACCGCTCCAAGCCGCGCAAGAGCCGGATCGGCTACCGCCTCTTCCGCAACCCGCTCGTCATGTTCGGCCTCGGCCCGATCTGGGGCCTGATGATCCAGCCGCGCCGCCTCGGCAAGGGCGATCGCCAGCGGCTGAAGAACAGCGTCCACCTGACGAACGCCGCGCTGCTCGTCGGCATCGGCGCGCTCGTCTGGCTCGTCGGCTGGCAGGAGTACCTGCTCGTCCAGGGGCCGCCGGTCTTCCTGGCCGCCGCCGCGGGTGTGTGGCTCTTCTACGTCCAGCACCAGTTCGAGGACGCCTACTGGGAGAACGCGGACTCCTGGTCCTACGCGGACGCCGCGCTGCGCGGCAGCTCCTACCTGAAGCTCCCCCAGCCGCTCCAGTGGTTCAGCGGGAACATCGGGCTGCACCACGTCCACCACCTGAGCGCGCGCGTGCCGAACTACAACCTCCAGGCCGCGCACGAGGGCGTCGACGCCTTCCAGCAGGTCCCGGTCCTCACGCTGTGGGACGGGCTGAAGTCCGCGCGCCTGAAGCTCTGGGACGAGGACGCGCAGCGCCTCGTCACGTGGGCCGAGGTACGCCCCGATCGCCCGGCGCCAGCCGCGCCGGTTGCGCAGGCGTCAGGTCGCAGCGGGGCCTGACGCCCGCTGCGTGCGCGGGCGCTCGCCGCGCCCGCTCGCGACGCCGATCAGCACCGCACCCGCGAGCACCAGCGCCGGGACGACCGCCACGACCGAGAACGCGTACAGCCACGTCGAGCCGCACGTGTCGTAGCACTCGCTCTTGTCCTCGGTCGCGGAGGCGACGAGGGCCCAGAGGAGGAAGCCGACCGGCAGGATCGCGGGCAGGAACGCCCAGCGACGGTTCCCGGTGCTCCGGCCGAGCGAGAACGCGCCGATCAGCACCACGACGGAGACCGCCACCGCGATCGCGTACCCCATGTCCGCCGGGTACCCGGGCGTAGCGGCGCGCTACACGCGCTGCGCGCTGTGCAGCAGGTCCTCGTACAGCGACGCGGTCGAGCGGGCGACGTCCGCCCAGTCGAACTGCAGCACGTGCTCGCGGCCCTCGGTCACGAGCCGGTCGCGCAGGTCGGCGTCGACGAGGACGCGCTCGATCGTCCGCGCCAGCGCGGCCGCGTCGTCGGCGCGGAAGCGCAGCCCCACGTCGCGGGGGACGACCTCGCGCAGCCCGCCGGTGTCGGCGGCCACGCACGGGCAGCCGGACGCCATCGCCTCGAGCGCGACGAGCCCGAACGGCTCGTAGAGCGAGGGGATCACGCAGAGGTCGGCGATCCGGTACAGGCCGTGGAGGGCGTCGTCGCCCAGCCAGCCCGCGAACGTGCCGTGCCGGTCGAGCCGCAGCCGCGTCGCCTGCGCCTTGAGCTCCTCCTCGTGGGTGCCGGTGCCGGCGACGAGGAAGCGGACCTTTCCGATGCGCCGGATCACCTTCGGCAGCGCGTCGAGCGCGACCTGGAAGCCCTTCTCGTAGACGAGCCGGCCCGCGAGCAGCACGAGCCTCTGGTCGGGCGCCGCGTACTTCGCGCGCAGCGCCACGAGGTCGCCGGGGACGTGGAGGTCCGTCGGGTCGATGCCGTTCGGGATGACCGTGATCGCCCGCGGGGCGAGGTCGAACACGTCGGCGAGGTGGCCACGCATGTAGTTCGAGCACGCGATCACGCGGTCGGCGCGGTGGACCATCCGCTTCTCGACCGCGTGGATGTGCGACTGCGGGTGCTTGTCGACCCAGCCCTGGTGGCGCCCGTGCTCGGTCGCGTGGACGGTCACGACCCACGGGACGCGCATCCGCGCCGCGAGCCGCTGAGCCGCGGTCGCGACGAGCCAGTCGTGCGAGTGCAGCAGGTCGAACTCGAAGCGCTCGAGGAGCTCGGCGCCGGCGGCGAGCATGTCGGCATTCATCTGCGCGACCCACGCGAGGAACGCGTCGAGGTCGTCGCGCGGGAACGCCGGCTCGCGGACGCGGTGCACGACGACGCCGTGGCGCTCCTCCTCCGCGGGCGCGTGGTCGCCGCCGCGCGTCAGGACGTGGACGTCGTGGCCGGCCGCCGCGAGCTGCTCGGTGAGCTTGCGGACGTGGCGCGCCAGCCCCCCTTCCACGATGGGCGGGAACTCCCACGACAGGATCAGCACACGGGCCCCCACGGCGAGGCGGAGGCTATCGGGCGACGAGCGCGTACGAGCGGCCGTCAGTGACGTCCCTCACAGAGC
>DASZDF010000379.1:0-3616 GCA_035942275.1 Solirubrobacteraceae bacterium
GTCCCCGCCGACCAGATAGCCGCTCGCGCCGGCCTCCCGCGCGTCGGCCAGCACGGCGTCGAGCGCGGGCAGGTTCCCGTGGACGTCGTACAGGCACGCGATCATGGGCGCGATCATGCCATTCCGCGCGATCGGCCCGAGGATCACGCTGCGCTTCGCCGTCGAGGCCGACGCCGCCGCGCTGTTCACGCACGCGCGCGACCCCGAGGTGACGCGGTTCTTCTCGTGGGGGCCGTACGAGCGCGTCGAGGAGGCCGAGGCGTACATCGCGCGGCTGCCCGCCGAGCGCGCCGCCGGCCGCCACCTCGACCTGCTGATCGACCACCGCGAGCACGGGCCGATCGGGGTCATCGGGTTGGGGGAGTGGAGCCTGCGCGACCGGCGGGCGGTGATCGGCACGTGGCTCGGCCGCGCCCACTGGGGGACGGGCGCGAACCGCGAGGCCAAGGCGGTCCTCGCCCGGCTGGCGTTCGACGCGCTCGGCCTCGAGCGCATCGGCGCCTACGCGGCGCCGGGCAACCCGCGCTCCCAGCGCGCGCTAGAGAAGCTCGGGTTCGTCCCCGAGGGGACACTGCGCGAGTTCCACCGCCACGGCGAGCACGTCCACGACGTGCGCGTCTACTCGCTCTTGCGCGCGGAGTGGGCGGCGAGCGAGCTGGCGCAGGTCCCCGTTCAGGTGGAGGGAGAGGCGCCGCGAGCGTTCACTTCTTCGCCTCCCACCTGAAGCCGCGGACGGCGAGGACGGCTCCGGCCGCGGTCCACAGGCCGACGACGACGAGGCCCGACCACGCCCGTTCGCCGGTGACCATCGCACCCGACAGCCCGTCGATGACGTGGACGAGCGGCAGCGCCTCCGCGATGTCGCGCAGGAACGCCGGCGCGTCGTCGGCGTCGTAGAAGACGCCGCTGATCGCGATGAGCGGCAGGAAGGCGGCGTTGACGTACGCCGCCGTCGACTCGAAGTTCGGGATCGCGTGGGCGAGCGCGGCGCCGAGCAGCGCGAAGCACGCGACGCCGGCGATGGCGAAGGCCGCGAGCTGGAGCCAGTCGTCCGGCCAGCCGGTGCCGAAGAAGGCGCGCCCGGCGACGATGACGATGCCGAGCTGGATCGCCGCGTTGGTGACCGCGTGCGCGGCCAGCGCGCCGAGGTAGGCGCCCGCGGGCAACGGGGTCCCGCGGAGGCGCTTCAGCACGCCCTCCTCGCGCAGGAACACGAGCGTGTAGGGAAGGGCGACGAACGTCGTCGACACGACGCTCATCCCCGCGATGCCCGGGACGAGGACGTCGAGGTTGTCCTGGTCGCCGGCGAAGATCGCGCCGAAGAGGGCCAGGAACAGCAGCGGCAGCACGAAGTTGAAGAACGCCGCGCTCGGGTTGCGCCAGAACATCTTCCGCTCGAGGCGGTACTGGCGCCAGGCCAGAGCGACGTCAGACACGACGGCTCCGCTCCGGCGCGGGGTCGCTCGGGCCCGAAGTGGGGTCGCTCGCGCTCGAAGCGGGGTCGCTCGCGCCCGAAGCGGGGTCGCTCGTCAGGTCGAGGTAGACGTCCTCCAGCGAGGGTCGCGTCACCGACAGGTCGCGGAGCGGCTCCCCGCGCGCGAGCGCCGAGGAGGTGAGCTGGTGGAGGAGGCCGGTCGGGTCGGCGGTCTCGCGGGAGGCGACGCTGCCGTCGGCCTCGCGCCAGGTCACCCGGTACAGCGCGCCGACGCCCAGCTCGGCGGGCGCGCCGATCGTGAGGATCCGCCCGTCCTTCATGATCGCGACGCGGTCGCAGAGCGCCTGCGCCTCGTCGAGGTAGTGCGTCGTGAGCAGGACGGTCTTCCCGAGGTCCGCCAGCGACCGCACTGTCTGCCACGCCGCCCGCCGCGCCGCGGGGTCGAACCCGGTCGTCGGCTCGTCGAGGAAGATCAGCTCGGGGTCGCCCACCAGCGCGAGCGCGAAGTCCAGGCGCCGGAGCTGGCCGCCGGAGAGGCGCCGCGTCCGCTCGCGCTCCTTGCCCCTCAGCCCCGCGAGCTCGACGACCTCGTCGACGTCCCGCGGCGACGGGTACAGCCCCGCCCAGTGCTCCAGCACCTCGCGGACGGTGACGTGCCGGTACATCCCGCCTCCCTGGAGCACGATCCCCACGCGTTCGCGGAGCGCGCGGGGCCGGCGGCCCGGGTCGTGGCCGAGCACCGAGACGATCCCTGAGGTCCGCTCGCGGTAGCCCTCGAGGATCTCGACGGTCGTCGTCTTGCCCGCGCCGTTCGGCCCCAGGAGCCCGAAGACCTCTCCGCGCGCGACCTCGAAGTCGATCCCGCGGACCGCCTCGACGGACGTGTAAACCTTGTGAAGATCGCGTACCAGGATTGCGGGCGCATGCACAGCGCGCCGTACAGTACGCGTGTGCTCTGCGCGTGCATCGACATCGGGTCGAACACGACCCGCCTGTTGGTGGCGGACGCCGCGGACGGCACCCTCCGGGAGGTGATGCAGCAGCGCTCGTACACGCGGCTGCGCGGGAAGAACGAGGTCCCGCCGGAGCGCATCCGGGAGATCGCCGACGCCGTCGCGACCCAGGTCCGGCTCGCCCGCGAGTGCGGCTGCGTGCACCTGCGGGCGGTCGGGACCGCCGCCCTGCGCGACACGGTCAACCGCGACGAGCTGATCCAGGCGATCGAGCGCGGGGCGGGCGTCGCGGTGGACATCCTCAGCGGCGAGGACGAGGCGCGGCTCGCCTTCGCCGGCGCGACGCGGACGCTCGGCGAGACGCCCTCCGGCGAGATCGGCGTGGTCGACGTCGGCGGCGGCTCCACGGAGCTCGTCGTCGGGACGCTGGCCGACGGCGTCGGGTGGTCGAGCTCCTTCCGCGTGGGCTCCGGGTTCCTCGCCGAGGCGTACCTGCGCTCCGACCCGCCCGCGGCGGCCGAGCTCGAGCGCATCCGCCAGCACGTCGCCGGCGTCTTCGAGGGCCTCGACGCCCCGCGGCCCCCGGCCGCGTTCGCCGTCGGCGGCAGCGCCGGCTCGCTGCGCCGCCTCGTCGGCGGCGTCCTCGACCCCGACTCCCTCGAGCGCGGCCTGCGCGTCCTCTCCCGCACGCCGGCCGCCGACGTCGCGAGCCGGTTCGACCTCGACCAGGAGCGGGTCCGCCTGCTGCCGGCCGGGATGCTCATCCTCGAGGAGGCGAGCCGCGTGTTCGGCGTGCCGCTGCGCATCGGCCGGGGCGGGCTGCGCGAGGGCGTCATCCTCGAGGCCATCTCCACGCGGGACGCCGCGTAGATGGCCAAGGCCGCGCCCGTCCCGATCGAGGCGGAGATGACGTTCGCGGAGGCCGCCGCCCGCACCGTCGCCGTCCGCGCCGAGGAGCTGTGGCAGCACTCCGACGGGGTGCTCGACACCGATGACATCGAGCGCGTCCACGACATGCGCGTCGCGACGCGGCGCCTGCGCGCGGTGCTCGAGATCTTCGCCCCGTGCTTCCCTCGCGACGAGCACGAGGTGGTGCTCCGCGAGGTCAAGGCGCTCGCCGACGCGCTCGGCGCACGGCGCGACCCGGACGTCCAGCTCGCGGCGCTCGCCTCGATCGAGATGGGCGAGGAGGAGCAGCCGGGACTCGACCACTTCGCCGACCGCATCC
>DASZDF010000380.1:0-5369 GCA_035942275.1 Solirubrobacteraceae bacterium
CACCGCGCCACGGCGGCGACGGCGCCGGCACGGCCGACGGCAGGCTGCCGTGCCGGCGGCACGGGGCCGCGCTGTCCGGCCTCACGGTCACGGCCGAGGGCGGCTCCTGGAGCGTGACGGCCGGCGACCTCCCGGCCCTGCGCGCGCCGGCGGCGGTCCCTCCGGAGGCCGCGGCGATCGTCGCCGAGGCGATCCTCGCCGACCCGGCGCACGCGCCCGCGCTGGCGCGCGCCCTCGCGGAGAAGGGAGCGCCGGAGGCCGCTGCCTCCGCCGCGGCGGTCGCCGCAGCACAGAACGCGCTGCCCGCGCCGGCCACGGGCGCCGTCGCCTTCGCGGGAACCCCGCCGGCCGATCCCGGCCTGACCGCCTGGTCCGCGCCGTGGATCCCGCTCATGCTCGAGTGGGAGCTCGAGGTCGTGCCTCCCGCGCCGGTCGGCAAGGGCGCGGATCCCCCAGCCGAGTACGCCCCGGACGCCGTCACGGCGCGGTACGCGCTCCTCGACGACGCGGTCGATCTCGAGCCTCGGGCGCCGCTGCGCGAGGGCTCGGGCAACGTGTACTCCGGCACGCTCGTCCTCGCGGCCGGCGCCGAGGTCAACCTCCGTGCGCAGCTCCTCGCCTACGTCGCCGCACACCCCGACGACCCGCAGGCCGGCGAGCTCCGCCGCGTCGCGGACGGGCTCGACCTCGGTGGGATGGCGCAGACGCTGACCGGCTTCGCCGACGCGCTGCTGATGCGCCGCCGTGCGGTCCAGCTCCCCGTCGCGGACCCGATCGTCTACGCGCTTCGCGGGCCGATCGTCGCTCGCTTCTCCAACACGGTCGTCCCCGCAGCGGTGGCCGGAGAGAACGACCTCTCGCCGGTGTCGTCGAACGCGTTCAACCCGATCCGCGCGGGGCTCGCCCGCCTGAGTCGCTTGCGCGTGGTCGACGCGTTCGGGCAGGTCCGGGAGGTCCGGGCGCCCGTCCCCGCGGTCGCGCGGTCGCTGCGCCCGCCCGGCGAGACCCGCGGCGCCAGGACGCTCTCGCTGCCGCCGCGGCTCGCGCAACCCGCGCGCCTCCAGTTCCGCTGGCTGGCCGCCGCCGGCGGCGCCGAGGCGACGAGCCATCCCGCGACGACCCCGGTCTGCGGTTGGGTCCTGTACGACCGCCTCGACCGCAGCCTGATGCTCTACCACGCAGGCGGCGAGGCGCTCGGCTCGCTCAACGTGGTCGGCCCGCGCTGGCAGGGCGCACCGGGCAACGACGCCGCGTTCGGCAAGAGCGCCGAGGAGGCGCTGGCGCGCGCCGACCCGCACCTTCGCCGCTTCGCGCTCGCGACGCGCGACCATCCCGAGGGCGCCGCGTACCTCGCGGCCCTGCTCGACGCCATCGACGCGGCGATGACGTCGGTCAACCCGCTGGGGCACGTCCACGACCAGGGCCCGAGCCTGCTCGTCGGCCGTCCCCTCGCCCTGGTGCGCGCGGGCCTGCGACTCGAGCTCGAGGGGCTGCCCGCCGCCGACCAGAGCTGGGAGGCGTTCAAGGCCGCCGTCGACGACCCCGACGCCCCCCGTGCCGACGGCGGCATCGGCCGCGTGCGGTTCCCGGTCCGCTTGGGCGACGTCGCGCACACCGACGACGGGCTCGTCGGCTACTTCGTCGACGATGGGACGCAGGCCGCGTTCCAGCGCTTCGAGGCGCCGGCCGCGCCGCCGGCCGGCGCGCACGGGGTCGTGCGGCCCGATTCGGCGCGCACGTCGCTCGCGCCGGCGGGCGCCGGCGACCCCGCGCCCTGGCTGACCGTCGCCATGCTCGTCGACCCGCGCGGCGTCGTCCACGCGACCACGGGCGCGCTGCCGGTCAAGGACGTCTCGATCCCGCCGCACCACTACAGCCGCGCGCTGCAGCGCATCGCGGTCACCTTCCTGAACTCGCCGGCCATCGGCGGGCCGGGTCCCCTCGCGCTGCCGGTGCCGCGCGTCAGCGGCGGCGAGTGGGCGTGGGTCGCGCGGGCGCGCGAGGGGAGGGGATGGGACCAGGTGCCGCAGGCGCCGGGCGCCGCCGCCCCGAGCGCGGCGTCGTGGCCGCAGCGGGTCGAGGAGGGATGGCTGAGGCTGGGCTCCAGACCGGAGGGAGACGAGTACGCATGAGGACCCGATGCTGACGCTGACGGCGGAGGACGCGGGCGGGCGCAACATCGTCGCGATCGGCGGCGGGAGCGAGGTCACGCTCGTCGTCGAGAACGCGGGCCGGGCCCGGTCGCTGCGCCCGGGAGAGCCGGTCCCCGAGGAGCAGGTCGCCGAGGGCGGGCCGACGACCCTCTACCTCCACCTCGGCGAGCTCGTCGAGCCCGCGGCGCTCGCCGGCATGACCGTGAGCGCGCCGGGGTGGAAGGCGAAGCCCGTGGGCGGGCGCTGGGCCCTCACGCCGTCCGAGGCGGGCAAGCTGGCGGCGGACGCGAGCGTCCTCATCGCGCTGGCGGGGCTCCAGGTGGCGGGACCGCCGCGGCCGGTGACCGTCACGGTCGACGTCTACAACCTGGGCGGCGGCGACGACGAGGCGCTCGAGACGCTCGTGCTCGTGCAGCGCCCGCCGCACGGCGCCGACAAGCTGAAGCTCCTCTTCGGCGTGACCGGCGACGCCTCGGTCTACGTCACCAAGCGCGGGCACACGCCGATCGTCAACCGGCTCATGCTGCACATCGCCAACCCCTCCCCCGACAGCCCGATCGTGCCGCCGGACGCGCCGCATCACGAGGCGAGGTTCACGCTGTCGTTCGTCGAGGCCACGCGCCCGGGCTACGGCGCACTGACCACGCACGAGCGCCTCGGCTCGCTCGCGGTCGGCATCGGCCAGCTCTACGCCGACAGGTGGGAGGTCGAAGCGGACGCCGGCGCGAATCCCCCGCACTGGACGCTGAAGCCGAAGGACCCCGAGATCCTGGGGATCCGCGAGCGCGCGAGCGTCGACATCGACGTGTCGAACCTGATCTCCGAGCTCGAGCCCGGGACGACCCAGATCTACCTCCAGTACAGCGGGATCCCCGGCTACGACGACGGCTACGTCACGTGCGAGGTGGAGAAGCAGGCCCCGAAGGCCGGCATCCTCTCGTTCTTCAGCGAGACGCCGGAGAGGATCAAGCAGGGCGACCACGTCCTCCTGTCGTGGCGGACGTTCGCGGTCGAGCGCGTCGAGCTCAGCTACGGCGTGGGCGGCGAGACGCAGTGCCGCAGCAGCGCGAAGGGCGAGATCCCGCTGACCGGCGAGCACGCGCCGCGCCCGCAGCCGTACGAGACGACCATGTACCACCTCGATGCCTACGACGGGAACCGCAAGGTCGACGCGCGCCAGGTGACCGTCGAGGTGAGGCCGCTGCCGCCGGAGATCAGGTCCTTCACCCGCTCGCCGGACACGTGGGTCGACGACACCTGGGAGCCCGTCCCGATCGACCTGCGCTGGGAGGTCGCGAACGCGCTGCGGATGGAGATCGACGGCCACGGCCAGGTCGAGGGGGACGGCACGACGATCGCGATCCGCGGGGCGCAGCAGTTCACGCTGCACGCGTTCGGGACGCTCGGGAAGATCGCCTCGGCGACGACGCCGCCGGTGCGCAGCCTTCAGGCGGGGCTCTGCCGTACGTGGGTCGCGCAGTGGCAGGGGTCCGGCCAGCTGAACGGCTACTGGTGGTCGCTCCAGTTCTTCGAGACCCTCAACTTCTACGGCAGGCAGGGCAACTACACGTACGGCGGGCAGTCGGGGGGGTGGGTCATCCCGGACGAGGTCCGCCGCATCCCGCCCTACGGCGTCGCGATGTTCGACTGGACGATCGCGGACGACGTCGTCTCGCTGCACGGGTCGCTGCCGTACCTCACCGGCACGCCGCGGCTGCGCCTGGAGGACGGCGCGCTGACGTGGCTCGAGGGCGCGCCGTTCCCGATCGTGCCGCGCGACCGTCCGCTGGTCCCCCGCTCCTAGACTTCCGTGGCGTGGAGGTCATGCGCCACACGTCGCCGACCGTGTGCTGGGAGATGTGGTCGCGCGGCGCCACGCCGGCGCTACGGCCTCACGTGCTCGGCTACTGCGGCTATCGCGAGTGGGGATCGGCGGGGTTCCGGCGGCTCGAGACGCCGTCCGTTGAGGTCCACGTGATCCTGTCGTTCGGCCCGCGGATCCGGGCCGACGGGGTCGAGGTCGAGTCGTTCGTCGCCGCCCCCGGGACAGAGCGCGCCGTCGTCGAGTCGCACGGCGGCGAGCAGCACTGCGTCGACATCCGGCTGACGCCGCTCGGCGCGCACCTGGTCCTCGGCGTGCCGCTGGACGAGCTCGCGGGCCGGACCATCCCCTTCGAGGACGTCTGGGGCGACGGCGACCTGATCGAGCGGCTCCACGACGCCCCGTCGTGGGAGGCGCGGTTCGCGCTGCTCGACCGCGTGCTCGGGGCGCGGCTCGCGGCGGCGCGGCCGGTCGCCCCCGAGGTCGAGGGCGCGTGGTGGCGGCTGGTCGCGACCGCCGGCGCGGTGCCGGTGGCGGAGCTCGTCCGCGACGCGGGCTGGAGCCGGCGGCACTTCACCGTCCGCTTCGCGCGGGCCGCGGGGCTCACGCCGAAGGCGTTCGCGCGCGTGCTGCGCTTCGACCGCGCGAAGGAGCTGCTCGGCCGCAGCCGGCTGTCGCTCAGCGAGATCGCGCTCGACTGCGGCTACTACGACCAGGCGCACCTCAACCGCGACTTCCGAGCGTTCGCGGGCTGCACGCCGATCGAGCTGATGGCCCGCCGCCTGCCCGCCGGCTACAGCGCCGACGAGGTCACATCCGTCCAAGACGGGACGCGCGCGGCGGCCTAGCCTCCGCGGCATGAGCATCTACCCGACCTTCCACTTCCGCGACGCGCGCGCGGCGATCGACTTCCTCGAGCGCGCGTTCGGCTTCGAGCGCAAGGCCGTGTACGACGCCGACGACGGCACGGTCCAGCACGCCGAGATGCGCCTCGGCGACGGCATCGTCATGTTCGGCGACACGAAGGACACCGAGTTCGAAGCTCGCGCCTCCACCCGGGAGCGCCAGCGTCTACGTGGCGGTCGACGACGTCGACGCGCTGCACGAGCGGGCGAAGGCGGCCGGCGCCGAGATCGTCTACGGGCCGAAGGACCAGCACTACGGCTCGCGCGACTTCACCGCCCGCGACCTCGAGGGCAACCTCTGGTCGTTCGGCACCTACCGCCCGACGTGACGCTGCGGCGTCAACGGGGCGTGTGCTCGGTGCCGGGCGCGAGCGGCCCGCTCGGCTGACCGCCGGCGCCGAACGCCCACCACCCGACGAGGGCGGCGACGGCCAGCGCCGCGGAGGCCGCGAGCAGCGTGTTGAGCGGGCCGCCTGCGACGGGCGAGCC
>DASZDF010000381.1:0-2005 GCA_035942275.1 Solirubrobacteraceae bacterium
GGATCGGCGTGGCGATGATCGAGGCGGCCGAGGCCGCGGGCAAGATCGAGCCCGGCAAGTCCACGATCGTCGAGGCGACCTCCGGCAACACCGGCATCGCGCTGGCGTTCGTCTGCGCGGCGAAGGGCTACGACCTCGTCCTGACGCTGCCGCAGGGGATGAGCCGCGCGCGGGAGCGGCTGCTGCAGCTCTACGGCGCGCGCGTCGAGATCACCGAGTCGCTCGGCGGCATGACCGAGGCGGTCGACGCCGCGCGCGCGATGGCGACGAGCGACGCCGTCTTCCTGCCCGACCAGTTCTCCAACCCCGCGAACCCCGAGATCCACCGCCGCACGACCGGCCCCGAGATCCTCGAGGCGCTCGACGGCCGTGTCGACGTCTTCGTCGCGGGCGTGGGGACGGGCGGCACGATCACCGGCGTGGGGGAGGTCCTCAAGGACCGCGACCCGCGGACGCGCGTCGTCGCGGTCGAGCCGGCGACCTCCGCCGTGCTCTCGGGCATGCCGCCGGGGCCCCACAAGATCCAGGGGATCGGCGCCGGTTTCGTCCCGCCGGTGCTCAACCGCGACGTCATCGACGAGGTCATCGCGGTGACCGACGAGCAGGCGATCGAGACGGCGCGCCTGTGCGCTCGGCGCGAGGGCGTCCTCGTCGGCCTGTCGTGCGGGGCGGCGGTCCACGCGGCGATGCAGCTCGCGCAGCGCCCCCACATGGCGGGCAAGCGGATCGTGTGCGTCCTGCCGGACTCCGGCGAGCGCTACGTCTCCACGCCCTTCTTCGCGCCGTAGCACCAGTCGAGCACGGCCGGCCACGGGCCGAACCCGGCGTCGGGGTTGATGTGGCCCGCGCCCGGAAGCAGGTCGATCTCGACCTGCAGCCGCACGCCGTAGACGCCGGCGCCACTCGCGCAGTACGGGTCGTTGTCGGTGCAGACGAGGCGGGCGTTCGTCCCCAGCGAGGGATCGCGCGGGACGGGGAAGAACGACGCCATCTCCGGCGGCGGCGGCTCGAGGCAGGGGGGCGCGACGAGGAGGACGCGCTCGGCCGGCGCCCCGCCGCGGGCCTGGTGGTGCAGCCACAGGCAGCACGCGAGCGAGTGGCACACGACGGTCTGGCCGGCGGCGCGCTCGGCCTCGAGCGCCGCGAGCCACGCCTCGAGCCGCGGTTCGTCCGGATCCGGCAGCGCCGGGTAGCGCACGTCGTGCCCGTCAGAGCGGAGGCGGTCGGCGAGCCACGTCTGCCAGTGATCCGGTCCGGACCCCTGCCATCCGTGCAGGATCAGGTACTGCACGCCCGTTAGCCTCTCAGACGTGTTCGGGCTCGGCACGTTGACGCGGGTCGCGCGGGAGATCCACCGCGATGTCTCCGCCGCGCGCGAGCGCGACCCCGCCGCCCGCGGCGTCACGAGCCCGGAGATCCTCGTGACGTGGCCGGGCGTTCAGGCGCTGCTCTCGCACCGGGTCGCCCACGCGCTGCACGACGTCGGCGTCCCGCTGGTCCCCCGCGCGATGTCGATGGTCTCGCGCGCGGTGACCGGGATCGAGATCCATCCCGCGGCGCAGATCGGCGACGGGCTCTTCGTCGACCACGGGATGGGCGTCGTCATCGGCGAGACCGCGGAGATCGGCGACGACGTGACGCTCTACCAAGGGGTCACGCTCGGCGGCACCGGCTTCGCGACGGGCAAGCGCCACCCGACGGTCGAGGACAACGTGACGATCGGCAGCGGGGCGAAGCTCCTCGGGCCGATCACGATCGGCCACGGCGCGAAGGTCGGCGCGAACTCGGTCGTGATCCACGACGTGCCGCCGAACTCGACCGTCGTCGGGAACCCCGGGCATCCCGTGCGGGTGGAGGGGCGGCGGCCCGAGGGGCCGGACGCCGACTGGGTCCACCTGCCCGACCCGATCGCCGACGCGATCAAGGGGCTCGCCGCGCGCATAGGCGCGCTCGAGGAGGCGGTGGCGCACCTCGCCGGGGACGCCGAGCCGCCGCGCAAGGCGGG
>DASZDF010000382.1:0-6060 GCA_035942275.1 Solirubrobacteraceae bacterium
GGAGTAGCGCACCGGGAGGTCCCGGTACGACCACGCCTGGAGGCCGAACAGGTGCGCGTGGCCGGGGCAGTTCATCGGCTTGACCGCCATCGCCCGCTCCTCGGCGGACGTGAGGAACATGTTCTCGCGGTACTTGCCCCAATGGCCGGAGGTCTCCCACAGCGCGGAGTCGTAGATCTGCGGGGTCTTGACCTCGGTGTAGCCGCGGTCCTTCCCCATGTCGCGGGAGAGCGCGACGAGGCGGTTGAAGACCTCGGTCCCCTTCGGCAGCCAGAACGCCATGCCGGGCGAGACGTCGGAGAACGTGAAGAGGCCCAGCTCGCGGCCGAGCTTGCGGTGGTCGCGCGCGCGCGCCTGCTCGAGGCGCTCGAGGAACTGGTCGAGGTCCTCCTTGGAGAAGAACGCGGTGCCGTAGATCCGCGTGAGCTGCTGCCGGTTCGCGTCGCCGCGCCAGTACGCGCCGGCGACCGACTGGAGCTTGAACGCCTTGATCCGCTTCGTGCTCGGCGCATGCGGTCCGCGGCAGAGGTCGGTGAACGGGCCGTTCGTGTAGAGGCTGACCGTCTCGACGCCCTCGTTCTCGACCAGGTCCTCGATCAGCTCGACCTTGTACGGCTGGTCCTCGGCCTTGAAGCGCTCCAGCGCCTGCGCGACGGGGACGTCCTCGCGCACGAACTCCTCGTCGGCCTTGACGTGCTCGCGCATCTTCTGCTCGAGGCGCTCGAAGTCGGCGTCGCTGATCGTGACGCCGTGCGGGAACTCGAAGTCGTAGTAGAAGCCGTTCTCGATCGGGGGGCCGATGGAGATCTTCACGCCGGGATAGAGGTCCATGGCCGCGGCGGCGAGGACGTGCGCGGTGTCGTGGCGGATGAGGTCGAGGGCGCCCTCGGACTTCGGCGTGACGATCTCGATGCGCGCGCCATCGTGGAGGGGTGCCGCGAGGTCCTGCATCTCGCCCCCGTCGGCCCTTATCGCGAGCGCGGCGCGGGCGAGGCCGGCACCGATGGCGGCCGCCGCGTCGGCGCCGGTCGCGCCGTCCTCGAGCTCGAGGGGCGTGCCGTCGGGGAGGAAGACCTTCACGCTCTCCAGCCTATTTCGCGGGAGTGGGCCGCGGCGTCGCGGGAGTGTGACCGAACGCACGTTCGGGCGCTGCTAGCGTGGACAGGAGTCTCGCGGGCCCGGCTGAGCGCTTCTTCGTGCGCCGCCACCTCGCCCGCCGAACTCCCCGGAGGTACCCATGAACCTGCGACGCACCGCGCTCGCGGGCGCAGCCGGCGCTCTTGCGCTGGTGCCCGCCGCGCCGGCCCATGCCGTCGGGCCGCTGACCGACAAGGACGACACCATCGATCCGGTCATCCGGATGGCGGAGCGCACGCATGAGCGCGCGCGCTCTCGGAACGTCCGGCTGTACCGGCTGAACGCGCGGCTGCGCGGGGCGCGCGTCGACGGGCGGCGGGGCGCGAAGCTCTCCGACTGGACGGTCGCGCACCTGCGCGCCGCGAATGCGCGGCTCGAGCGCCGGAACCGCGCGCTGGCGCGCGTCGCGACGCCGCCCCACCTCGCCGCGATCGCCGCGTGCGAGTCGGGCGGGAACCCGCGGGCGGTCGACGCCAGCGGCACCTACCGCGGCAAGTACCAGTTCGACCTCCAGACGTGGGCTTCGGTCGGCGGCAGCGGCGACCCCGCCGCGGCGCCCGAGGCCGAGCAGGACCGCCGCGCGGCGATCCTCTACGCCCGCGCCGGCGCGTCGCCGTGGCCCGTCTGCGGAATGTGAACGTGCCTGGCACCGCAATGTGAACGTGCCTGGCACCGCAATGTGAACGTGCCTGGCACCGCAATGTGAACGTGCCTGGCACGCTTCGCCGGTGGACGCCTCCCGGCTGCGCGCCGAGTTCCCTGTCTTCGAGCGCCTCGCGTACCTCAACGCCGGGACGTGCGGGCCGCTTCCTGCGGCGGCGCGACGGGCGATCGACGAGGTGGTCGACCTCGCCGAGGTCGACGGCCGGCGCGGCGCGTACTACGACCGGTTCCTCGCGCTGCGCGATCGCCAGCGCGAGGCGTACGCCGGGCTGCTCGGCGCGGCGGCCGAGGACGTCGCGCTCACGACCTCGACCAGCGACGGGATCGCTCGCGTGGTCGGCGGGCTGGACCTCCGCCAGGGCGACGAGATCCTCACGGCCGAGGACGAGCATCCCGGCCTCCTCGGCCCGCTGCTCGGCGCGCGGATGCGGTCCGGCATCGCGATCGTCACGGCTCCCCTGGCGGAGCTGCCCGAGCGGGTCGGGCCGCGGACCAAGCTGGTCGCCTGCTCGCACGTCGGCTGGGTGAGCGGCGCGGTCGCGCCGCGCCTCGACGCCGGCGACGTCCCGCTGCTCCTCGACGGCGCGCAGGGCGTCGGCGCGGTGCCGGTTGACGTCGCCGGGCTCGGCTGCGCCTTCTACGCCGGGGCGGGCCAGAAGTGGCTGTGCGGGCCCGTCGGGACCGGGATGCTGTACGTCTCGCCCGCCTGGCGAGAGCGCCTGAAGACGGTGACCCTCGCGTACCCGAGCTACGAGGACGCCTCCCGCGGACTCGACCCCGCCGCGCTGCACGCCGGCGCCCGCCGCCACGACGCGGCGGCCATGGCGCCGGAGCTCGCCGCCGCCGCGCTCGCGGCGATCGACGTCCTCGCCGCCTTCGGCTGGGACCGCGTCCACGAGCGCGGGCGCACGCTCGCGCGTGCGCTCGCGGAGCGGCTGCGTGAGGCGGGCCGCACGGTCGCGCCCCGAGGGGAGACCACCCTCGTCGCCTGGGAGGACCCAGATCCGGAGGCGACCGCGGAGCGGCTCGGCGCCGCCGGCGTCGCCGTGCGGTTCCTGCCGGGGACGAAGTACCTCCGCGCGTCGGTCGGCGCGTGGAACGACGAGTCCGACCTCGAGCGGCTGCTAGCGGCGCTCTGACGGCGGCGCGAGTCGCCGCGGCGGAGCGGCGGCGACGGCGGGCTGCTAGCGGCGCTCTGAGGGCGCCGCGGCTCCGCCTGAGGCGACCGACGCCGGGCGCACCGGGGCCGCCCGCATCGCGGCCGAGCACACCGACCCGCCGCACAGGCGATACGCGCGCCGCGCGCCGAGCGCGACCCGCGACGAGATCGCGTAGCCGCGAACTCCCTCGCCGTGCGCGATCCGCACCGCGTACCAGCGCCCGGGGTCCCAGCCGCCATCGAACCCGGCGAAGATCGCCTGCGCGCCCTTGTCCATCCCCGCGCGCCGGCCGGCGGCGAAGCCCTTCCGGCGACCCACGCGAAGCCCGGCGCGGCGCCCGACCGCCCACGCCTCGCGGCGAATCGCCTCCCGGCCCTCCCCGCCCTCGCCGTAGCGCGCGTTGGCGGCGCGACGGGTGCTCGCCTCCCCCGCCGCCCAGCCGTGGTCGAAGGCACCGTCGACGTCCGCGGTCCCGCGGCCCCCGACGAACCCGGCCGCGCCGAAGACCGCCGCCATGGAGACAGCGATGACTGCGTACGTCCCTGCTCTGACGAATCGAGCGTCCATGCCCGCGTTCGAGGTTCCTCCGGAAATCGAAGTTCGTCAACCCCCTACATTCGTCCGCCCCTGCTGCCGATGAACGGGGTCGTGGTCCTCGATCTGGTCCTCGGGAACAGCGCTCTGCTCATCGGCGGGATGCTCGTCGCGTTCAGCGGCCGCCTCGCCACGCTGATGCGCGAGGGCGACGACGGCTGGCGCGAGCGGGGCTGGACGCAGGCCTACGAGCCCGACGCCGCGTTCCTCGAGTCCGACCGCGGCCGGTGGTGGGTCTTCCGCTGCTGGCTGCTGCTGTCGGCGACCGGCTTCGTGGTCATCGGCGCCGGCCTGGTCGGCCGCGCGCTGCTCTAGCCGAGCTCGAAGCGCACGCCGCCCAGCTCCAGCGACTCGCCCGCGCGGCCGGGGAGCGCCGCGTGGAACGCCTCGATCCCCTCGCTCTCGCCCGTGACGAAGCGAAGCGAGCCGCCGAGGTCCAGCGGGATGACGCCGTCCTCCGGCGAGCGGCCCAGCACGGAGCCCCACCGCCGCGCCAGCGCGTCCGGATCGGGGGACCGCAGCGTCGCCCCGGTGATCCCGCCCGCGGCGATGCTCGCCGGCGCCCGCCCCTCCCACTCCGGGCCACCCCACCGCCACCCCTCCGGCGGGTCGCAGCGGTCGAGCGCGACGATCGCGGCGCCCATGTCGCGCGGGTGCAGGTGGACGTCGACGATGTCCGACAGCTCGAGCTCCCACACCGTGCGGATCCCGAGAGCGGCAGCGCGTTCGCGCGCGGCGTCCAGCGCGTCGAGCTGGAACATGACCATGTAGCCGCCGTCGCCGCGGCGGTCGAGGTGGCGGCCGGCCGCGGTGTCCGGCCGCGTCGGCGAGACGACCTCGACGAACGTGTCGCCGAGCGCCATCACCGCGTTGCGCAGCCCGAAGTGGCCGACGCCCGGATCGGCGAACGGCTCGCCCAGCGGCAGCCGATCGCGCAGGCGCTCGACGGCGGCGTCGAGGTCGCGTGCGGCGAGGACGGCCTGGCGGAGGCGGAGCACTAGCGGACGTCGACGCGCTGCGTCATCGCCACCGGGTGCAGCGAGCAGAAGAGCTTGTAGGCGCCCCGCTTCGTGAGCGTCCGCTGGTACGAGCGCCCGCCGCTCAGCGGCTGGGAGGAGAAGCCGAACGGGCCGTCGGCGACGGTGACGTCGTGCTTGAGCTCGTCGTCGAAGCGCCAGCGCAGCGTGGTCCCGGCGGGGACGTCGAGGTTCGCCGGGCGCAGGGCCGGGCGGGTGACGTCCATGGTCACGATCCTCGGCGCGGCGAGGCGGGTGGTCGGCCCCGGCGGGCGCTCGATCGTCGTGGCCTTGCCGTCGGGGCCGATGCCGGTGAGCGGGACGGTCCACGCCGGTGGCGCGAGGCGGCCGGTCTCCTTCTGCAGGGTCTCGGTCCGGTCGGGCGGGAGCGGCGCGCACGGGTTCACGGGCGGCGGCGCGGGCGCCATGTAGACGTGCATGATCCCCATCGCGCGCACGTGCATCGTCTGCGCGTCGTAGTCCGTGGAGATGCGCAGGCGCTCGCCGCGGCGGACGGGGATCCCGGTCGGCGTCGTGATGAGCGAGCTTGAGATCGGCCCCGGCTCGTGGAGGTTCGGCAGCACCTTGTAGTAGTCGTGCTCCTCGTCGCCGTAGAGCGGGTGGCTGGCGAAGAGCTCGCGGTCGCCGCAGCGCGGCTGGCGCAGCGTGACGTTGAGCGCCCCGCCGTGCATGTGCCCTCCCGCGACGACGATCCGGCCGGTCACCGGGACCTCCCACGAGGCCTGCTCGTTGTGGATCGTGCCCGGCGGCGCGCCGCCGGGGACGTCGAAGATCGGGTCGATCCCGCACCCGTCGGTCACGCCGACCCAGAACGCGCGGACGCCGGTCATCCTCGGCGAGTCGTCGACCGTGACCGTGTACTCGATCCACGCGCGGTCGGACTTCGGCCCGTGGTTCATGAGCATCCAGTTTGCGTCCCACCGGTCGCGCGTGCGGACGCGGTAGCCGTAGCCCGCGGGGAACACCAGCTCGCGGTCCTCCTCCCCGGTGCCGTAGAACCGCTCGCCGAGGCTGCCCTTGCAGTACGTGACGTCGCGGCGGGTGCGGCCGGGCGCGCCGAGGTCCTTGAACGTCAGGTGGTGGAGCATCATCCGGCTGACCGGCATCGGGTCGCCGCGGCGGTCGACCACGCGCGCGTGCATGCGCACGATGTGCCCGTCGACCTTCGGGCTGGGGAAGCGCGAGGTCCGGTACTTCACGGCGTACGGGCCGATCCCGATCGGGCCGAAGCGCTTGGTGATCGTGCGCTGCTTCGCCTCCGCGAAGGGCACGTTCCCGGCGAGGACCAGCGCCGCGAGGAAGGCGAGCAGGAGGACCGGCCGGCGCATGGGCGCAGGCTAGCCGCTGCCGCGGCCGGTGGCGCCCGCTCGCGCGCGCGCCATCAAGCGCGGCGAAGCGGGCCGCGCGTCATGCGGACGAACTCGTGGACGCCGCCGTTCGTGCGGTGCGGGTAGCGCTCGACCTCGGCG
>DASZDF010000383.1:0-3815 GCA_035942275.1 Solirubrobacteraceae bacterium
CGGACGACGTTGACGGCGTTCGACGACGTGACGCAGTAGTCGGTCAGCGCCTTGACCTCCGCCGTTGTGTTGACGTACATGACCGTGATCGCGCCGGGGTGCTTGGCCTGCCACGCGGCGAGCTGCTCGGCGGTGATCGAGTCGGCGAGCGAGCAGCCGGCGTCGAGGTCGGGGATGAGGACCGTCTTCTCGGGCGAGAGGATCGACGCCGTCTCGGCCATGAAGTGGACGCCGCAGAAGACGATCGCCGACTCCGTCGCCGCCGCAGCGCGCTGGCTCAGCCCGAGCGAGTCGCCGACGTAGTGGGCCACGTCCTGGACCTCGGGCACCTGGTAGTTGTGGGCCAGGATGACCGCGTCGCGCTCCTCCGCGAGCGCGCGGACCTCGGCCTGCATCTGGCGGATCGCGTCCGGCGCGAGCTGGCCGGCGACGGGGAGGGCGAGCGACATGGCGAGGAGCCTAGCAGGGTTTTCGCCTCCGGGGCATAAACTAGATTGCTGTCCGTGAGCACCGCTGCTTATCGCCTCGCCGCCCCCGTCGTGAACGCCGTGGTGCTGCGCGTGACCGACCGGCTGGAGACGCTGCTGTGGCGCCGCTCGCGGCCGCCGGCGGAGGACTGCTGGTCGCTCCCGGGCGGGTTCGTGCGGCAGGGCGAGTCGCTGGAGGGCGCCATGCGCCGGCACCTCGCCGCGAAGGTCGGCGTCACCGACGTCGGCCACCTGGAGCAGCTCGACTCGCGCAGCGCCGACACGCACCCCGAGCTGTGGCTGCTCGACGTCTCCTACCTCGCGCTGATCCCGCGCGGCGCCGAGCCCGACCTGCCGCCGGACACGGAGTGGCATCCGGTCGAGGCGCTGCCGACGGTGGCCTTCGGCCACGCGGGCGCGATCGGGCGCGCCCACGAGCGGCTGCGCGGGAAGCTCTCGTACTCGAACGCCGCGTTCGCGCTCGCGCCGCCGCGGTTCACGCTGCGCGAGCTCGCCGACGTCTACGAGGCGGTGCTCGGCTACGCCGTCTCCCCCACGAACCTCGGGCGGGTGCTCGGCCGCGACGGCCTCCTCGCGCCCACCGGCGGCCACCGGCGCGCGGGCTCGGCCGGAGGGAGGCCGGCCGCGGAGTTCGCCTTCACGCGGCGCGAGCTCGTGGTGTCGCGGCCGCTCGCGGCGTTCAAGCCGCCGGAGGGGGCGGCGTGAGGCGGGCCGCTCTCGGCAGCGCGCTCTTCTTCGCGGCCGCTCCCGGCGTCGTCGCGGGGCTCGTCCCGTGGCTGCTCACCGGCTGGGAGCGCGGCGGGGAGTGGTGGCTGCCGCTCCGCATCGCGGGCGTCGTCCTGGTCGTCGCGGGCGCCGCGTTCCTTCTCCACGCCTTCGCCCGCTTCGTCGTCGAGGGCCTCGGCACGCCGGCGCCGGTCGCGCCGACGGAGCACCTCGTCGTCGGCGGCGTGTACCGGTACGTGCGCAACCCGATGTACCTCGCGGTCGGGGCGACGGTCCTCGGCCAGGCGCTGCTGCTCGGCCGCCCGGTCCTCCTCGCGTGGCTCGCCGCGTTCGCGGCCGCGGTGGTCGCGTTCGTCCGCGGCTACGAGGAGCCGACGCTCAGCCGCCGGTTCGGCGCTGAGTACGACGACTACCGGCGCGCCGTGCCCGGCTGGTGGCCGCGCCGCCCCTAGCGCAGCGGCTCGAGGAGCAGCGAGAAGTCGAGCGCGGGCGCGGAGTGGGTCAGCGCGCCGAGCGAGATGAAGTCGACCCCGGTCTCGGCGACCTCACGCAGGTTCTCCCGCGTGATCCCGCCGCTGGCCTCGAGCTCCGCGCGGCCGGCGACGAGCTTCACCATCGCCCGCAGCGCGTCGGGGCCCATGTTGTCGAGCAGCAGCCGCGGCGCCCCCGCCTCGAGCGCCTCGCGGACCTCCGCCTCGTCGCGGCACTCCACCTCGAGCGGGAGGTCCGGCCGCGCCTCGCGCGCCGCGCGGACCGCGGCGCCGACGCCGCCCGCCATCGCCGCGTGGTTCTCCTTGATGAGGATCGCGTCGAAGAGCCCGAAGCGGTGGTTGGTGCCGCCGCCCGCGGCGACGGCCGCCTTCTCGAGCGCCCGCAGCCCCGGCGTCGTCTTGCGCGTGTCGAGGATCCGGGCGCCCGTCCCCTCGACCTCCCGCACCGCCAGCGCGGTCGCGGTCGCGACGCCGGAGAGCCGCTGCAGCAGGTTGAGCGCCGTGCGCTCCGCGGTGAGCAGCGCGCGGGCCGAGCCCTCGACGACGAGCACCTCGCCGTCCTCGCGCCACTCGCCCTCCGCCACCCGCCGGGTGAAGCGCGCGCCCCGGTCGAGCTCGTAGAACGTCTCCTCGCAGGCGTCGAGCCCGAACACGACCCCGGGCGCCTTCTGGACGATCTCCGCGCGGGCCCGCGCGTCGGCGGGCACGGTGGCGAGCGTGGTCGCGTCGCCGTCGCCGACGTCCTCGGCGAGCGCGCGGCGGACGAGGTCGTCGTCGGGCATGGCCGCGGAGGATACGGTCGCGGCCGCTCCCGACACTCGGCGAGTTCGCGCGCCGTCTGCTCAGGAAAACCGCGCGACCGGCCGATCAGCGCGACTGGTGCGCCGCCTCCCCGTCCTCATCGCCCTGCTCGCCCTCGTGCCCGCGTCGCCCGCCGCGGCGCGCGCCGAGCGCGGCTGGATCATCAACGGCACGAAGGCGCAGGCCGGCGCGTACCCGTGGCAGGTCGCGCTCACCCAGGGCGGCGCGCCCGCGGGGAGCGGCGGCCAGTTCTGCGGCGGGACGCTCGTCTCCCCGACGAAGGTCGTCACCGCCGCCCACTGCACCGACGGCATGGTCGCCGCCGGGCTCGCGGTCTTCGCCGAGCAGGTGAGCCTCGCCGGGCCGGGGCAGACGGTCCCCGTGACGAGCATCAGCACGCCCGCGCAGGCCGACGTCAGCGGCGAGATCCCGGTCAACGACGTCTCCGTCCTCACGCTCGAGTCGCCGGGCGTCACCGGCGCGGAGCCGGTGCGGGTCATCGGCGCCGAGGGCTCGGACGACGACGAGATCTGGGCGCCCGGCGCACCGCTGGTCGTCACGGGCTGGGGCCTCCTCGACGCCACCACGCTCGCCGACGACCTGCACGAGGTCGAGCTCGACCGCATCGACGACGGCGCGTGCGACGCCGCCTGGGGCGGCGACGTCGACCCCGGCAACATGGTCTGCGCCGGCGTCGCGCTGAACGCGAGCGCCACCGCGATCGGCGGCGGGCGCGACGCGTGCAACGGCGACTCCGGCGGGGGCCTGCTGGGCCGGACGACGACGTTCGGGTATCCGTTCGCGCCGGAGCCGTGGCGGCTCGTCGGCATCGTCTCGTGGGGAGCGAGCCCGTGCGACGCGCCCGGCGTCCCGGGCGTCTACGCGCGCGTCGCGGCGCCGGTCGTCCGCGGCCACATCCTGTCCCACCTGTCGGGCGCGCCCGCGCCCGCGACGCCGCAGCCCGACGGCGCTCCCGCGCTGACCGGGACGCTCGCCGTGGGCGAGACCGTCACGTGCGGCTCGCCGGGCTGGGGCGGCCAGGACGTCGCCGAGGCCTTCGAGATCTTCCGCGTCGTGGGCGACCTCTCGGTGCGCGTGGCGAGCGGCCCGCAGTACACCCTGGCGACGGCCGACCGCGGCCGGCGCCTCGTCTGCCTCGCGACGGCGACGCCCGCCGGAGGCGGCGGCCGCGGGTACGCCGAGTCGCTGCCGCTCGGGCCGGTCCCGGCGGCGACGACCTCGACGACGACGCCCACCACGACGACGACGACCGGCGTGCCCGTCCAGCCGGCGACGAACGCCCTCACGG
>DASZDF010000384.1:0-2727 GCA_035942275.1 Solirubrobacteraceae bacterium
GCGCCGACGCGCGCCAACCGCCGCCGGCCGCGCTGCACGCGGCTGAAGCGCGTCGGCCTCCTCTCGCGCCAGTCGCCCGCCGGCGCCTCGCGCGTGCGGTTCACCGGCCGCGTGCGCGGAAAGGCGCTGCGCCCGCGCCCGTACCGGATGCTCGTGCGCGCCACCGACGCCGCCGGGAACCGGTCGAGGAGCCGGACGCTGCGCTTCCGTATCGTGCGGCGGTAGTGAGCGACCTCGTCGTCTACGAGAAGAGCACGTGCACGACGTGCCGGAAGCTGTTCGATCTGCTGACCGAGCGGGGCATCGACTTCGAGCGCGTCGAGTACCACGTCGAGGGCCTGACCGAGGAGAGGCTGCGCGAGCTGCTGCGCAAGGGCGGGATGCGCCCCGCGGACGTCCTGCGGCGCCGCGAGCCGCTCGTCGCCGAGCTCGGGCTCGACGGCGCGGAGCTGCCGCCCGACGACGAGCTCGTCCGGCTCATGGCCGAGCACCCGCAGCTCGTCCAGCGCCCGATCGTCGAGCGCGGCGACCGGGCGGTGCTGGCGCGGCCGGTCGAGCGCGTCCTCGAGCTCTTGTGAGCGCGCCGATCCCGCCGTTCACCGAGGAGCTGGAGGACTTCCGGGCGGTCGTCCGCCGCTTCGTCGCCGCCGAGCTCGCGCCGCACGCCGCAGAGTGGGAGGACGCGAAGTGGTTCCCGAACGAGGTCTTCGGGAAGCTCGCCGAGCAGGGCTACCTCGGCCTGAAGTACCCGGCCGAGTACGGCGGGTCCGACGGCGGCTACCTCGCGGACGCGGTCCTCACCGAGGAGCTCGCGCGCTGCAAGTCGGGCGGGACGGCGGCCGGGATCGGCGCGCACATCGGGATCGCGACCCCGCCGGTGTGGAAGTTCGGGACCGACGACCAGAAGGAGCGCTACCTCGCCCCCGCGATCCGCGGCGAGAAGATCGCGGCCCTCGGGATCACCGAGCCGGGCGCGGGCTCCGACGTCGCCGGCATCCGCACGCAGGCGCGGCGGGTGGACGGCGGCTACGTCGTCAACGGCGAGAAGACGTACATCACGAACGGCGTGCGCGCCGACTTCATCGTCACCGCGGTCAAGACGACCGACGACGGCGGGCACCACGGCCTCTCCTTCCTCATCGTCGACCGCGGCGAGGGCGTCACGTCGTCGGCGCTCGAGAAGATGGGGTGGCACGCGTCGGACACCGCGACGATCGCCTTCGACGACGTCTTCGTGCCCGAGGAGAACCTGCTCGGCCGCGAGAACGAGGGCTTCTACCTGATCATGGCGAACTTCCAGTGGGAGCGCCTGCTGATGGCGCTCGGCGCGGTCGGGGCCATGCAGTTCGCGTACGAGCGGACGGTCGAGTTCGCGCGCGAGCGCAAGACGTTCGGCAAGCCGCTCACCAAGCACCAGGCGCTGCGCCACAAGCTCGCCGACATCGCGACGACGGCCCACGCCGGGCGCTGCGTGACCTACGACGCCCTGCGCCGGTTCGTCGACGGCGAGGACGCCGTCAAGGAGGTCACGATGGCCAAGCTCGTGACCCAGCGCGCGTCGTTCGACGTGATGGACACGTGCCTGCAGATCCACGGCGGCGCCGGCTACATGCGCGAGTACGACCTCGAGCGAGCCGCGCGCGACGCACGGCTCGGCCCGATCGGCGGCGGCACCGACGAGATCATGCGCGAGATCCTCGGCAAGACGCTCGGGCTGTAGTCGACCTCCGGCACGGGGTAGCGGCCCCGCACTTATGCTGCACCCGATTTTGGGAAAGACGACCGACCCGATCGCCGCCGTCCCCTTCGAGCGCGAGGCCGAGCTCGCCGCGCTCGCCGAGGCGGTCGCGGGCGCGTCCGCGGGGGCGGGCGAGCTGGTGGTCGTCGAGGCGCCCGCCGGGATGGGGAAGTCGCGGCTGCTCGACGAGACCGCGGTGCGGGCGGGGTCGGCCGGGGTCGACGTGCTGGCCGCGCGGGCGATGGAGCTCGAGCGCTCGTTCCCGTTCGGCGTCGCGCTGCAGCTCTTCGGGCCGGCCCTCGCACGCCTCGACGAAGGCGAGCGCGCGGCGGTGTTCGCGGGAGCCGCGCGCCTCGCGGCGCCGCTGTTCGAGGCGCCGCAGCCGCCCCGGCCCGAACCGGGCGACTTCTCGGTCATGCACGGCCTGTACTGGCTGGCGTCGAACCTCGCCGACCGCACGCCGCTCGCGCTGCTCATCGACGACGCCCACTGGGCCGACGAGCCGTCGCTCCGCCTCTGCGTCTACCTCGCGCAGCGCATCGACGAGCTGCCGATCGCGCTCGTGGTGGCCGCACGGCCGGGCGAGCCCGGCGCTCCGTCGGAGCTTCTCGACGCGCTCGCCGGCCACCGGCTCGCGCGCCGGCTGCGCCCGGCACCGCTCACGGAGGACGCTGTCGGCGCGGTCGTCGCCGAGACCACGGGCGCGGAGCCCGACCGCCGGTTCACCGCCGCCTGCGCGCAGGTGAGCGGCGGGAACCCGTACCTGCTGCGCGCGCTGATGACCGCCGCGCAGGCGGAGGGGCTGCGCCCGACCGCGGCCGACGCCCCGCGCGTCCCCGACCTGGCGCCGGAGGGCGTGCTGCGGGCGCTCAGCGCGCGGCTCGCCCGGTTGCCGCAGGGCGCGGCGTCGGTCGCCCGAGCGGTTGCGGTGCTCGGCGACGACGCGCGGCTGCGACATGCCGCGACCCTCGCCGGCCTCGGCCTGGAGG
>DASZDF010000385.1:0-6737 GCA_035942275.1 Solirubrobacteraceae bacterium
CTCTCCACCCGCGCGCGCCGCACCTCCGTCCACGGCGCGAGCGGCGCGCACTCGACGACGAGCCGCCCGGCCTCGGCGCGCGCCCGCACGCGCCGGCCGTCCAGCACGACGACGGCGCTCGCTCGCTCCGACGCGACCTCCGTCTCCCACACGCCCTCCGGCACCGACTCGGCGTCGACGATCGCCTCGTCCTCGGCCACGGCGAAGCGCAGCTCCTCCGCCGACCCGCGGCGGCGCAGCACGAGCTCGGAGAGGGGGTCCTCGGCAGGCCCGCGCGCGAGCAGCACGCTCAGCCGCCGGCCGTCGACGACCGCGACGCGACGGGCGGTCACCACGCCCGGGAGCGTACTGGCCCGTTGCGGGGTTCGGGCGTCGTGCCGATACAACGGGGAGATGCGCTCCGCCCCGCTCGTCGCGCTGCTCCTGCTCGCCCTCGCCGCCCCCGCGGCGCAGGCGGAGGACGGCCCGTGCCTGCCCGGCGGCGACGGGCCCCGGTGCACGTTCTGGACCGGGACCGTCGTCCACGTCCACGACGGCGACACGCTCGAGGTGCGGGTCGACGGGCGCAACCTCCGCATCCGCATCACCGGGATCCAGGCCATGGAGCAGACCGTCTACTCGAGCTTCGCGAGCCGCCGCCGCGGCGCCTGCCACGCGGTCGCGGCCACGAACCGGCTCGAGCGCATCGTCGGCCGCCGGGGCGGCACGGTGCGCCTCGCCGCCCAGGATCCCGACAGCCGCAGCGGCAAGCGCCTGCGCCGCTCGGTCGCGATCCGCAGCGGCGACGGCTGGCAGGACGTCGGCAGCATCCTCGTCGCCGAGGGCCACGCGCTGTGGCTCACGAACCCGGTCGAGTGGGCGTGGAACGAGACCTACGCTCAGCTCGCCGAGCAGGCCCAGGCAGCGGGCAAGCGCCTGTGGAACGCGGGCGCCTGTGGCGCCGGGCCCGCCCCCGGCGCCGACCTCGGCGTGAGCATCCGCTGGGACGCCGCGGGCGTCGACGTGAACAACCCGAACGGCGAGTGGATCCGCGTCCACAACCGCTCCGACCGCGACGTCTCGCTCGCGGGCTGGTCGGTGCGCGACTCCGCGCTGCGGCGCTTCGTCTTCCCCGCGTGGGCGACCGCGGCGGCGAACAGCCGCGTGACCGTCCGCGTCGGGCGCGGCGAGGCCCGCGGCAACGTCTTCCACTGGGGCATGGGCGAGCCCGTGTTCGAGAACGCCACCGGGGACGGCCGCAACGTCGGCGACGGCGGCTACTTGTTCGATCCCGACGGCGACATCCGCGCGTTCGAGATGTACCGCTGACGTTGTGCTTCAGTTCGGCGCCCTGTGCCGACCGCGAAGAAGCTCGTAGCGCGCGCCCTCGACCTCCCGCCCCGCATCTGGGCGCCGTACGCCGTGCCCGGGGCGCCGTGGCTGCACGAGCGCCGCTGGCGGCGCCGCCTCGAGGCCGCCCCTGTCATCACCAACGAGGAGCACGCCGCGCAGGTCGGCCTGAAGGACATCGAGGAGGTCATCGGCTGCTCGCTGTGCGGCGAGACGCGCGTGCAGCCGCTCATGCGCCCCCGCGACCGCAAGCGAGACCGCTGGGCCTACCACGTCGTCCGCTGCCCCTCGTGCGGCTTCCTCTACCGCCATCCGGGCATCAAGCCCGAGCGCCTCGGCGAGCTGTACGAGAAGAAGACGTACAAGAAGTTCCTCACGGGCCACTACTCCGACAAGCGCATCCAGCGCTACGAGCTCGTGATGGACGCCTTCGACCCGCTCTTCCGCGACGGCGCGGGCCGGAAGGTGTTCGACTTCGGCTGCGGCGCCGGCCTCTTCCTCGAGCTGGCCGAGAAGCGCGGCTTCGAGCCCTACGGCGTCGATCTCTCCGAGGCCTCGGTGAAGGAGGCGCGTAAGAAGCCCAGCGGGCGCAACGCGTACTTCGGCACGCCGCGCGACGTCCCGGAGATCGCCGCCGGCGGCTTCGACCTCATCACGCTGTGGAGCGTCCTCGCGCACCTGCCCTGCCCCGTCGAGGACTTCGAGATGATCCGCGAGCTCCTGGCGCCGGGCGGCGCGCTGCTCGTGCTCACCGTCAACGCGAACTCGCTGCTGCTCAAGGCCAACCGCGGCCGCTGGAACGGCTTCACCCCGAACCACCTGAAGTTCTTCTCGCCGACGACGCTCCCGCTGCTGCTCAAGCGCGCCGGGTTCCGCTCGGTCGTCTTCCGCCCGATGTACGGGGACGCGGTCGAGTCCGGCAACACGGTGATGTCGAAGCGCAACGTCAAGCGCCTCAAGCGCGCCGTCGACGAAGGCAACCGCGGGAACATGATGCGCGCCGTCGCGTTCGTCGAGCCCGACGCCGCGGCCACGTGGGGCTGGGAGCGCGAGGCGCAGGTCCTCTAGCCGCGGTCGGTCCCGAAGCGGAAGGAGCGCATCGCGCTGCGGCCGGTCAGCGTGAACTCGAGGCCCCGCGCCGTGACCCTGTCGGGCCGCCGGTTCTCGAAGCTGAGGACGACGCCGAGCCGCGGCGCCTCCTCGTCGGGGACGACGAAGATCTCGCGCCAGTACGTGAAGCGGCCGGGGGTCCCCGTGCGGTAGGCGATCTGGTAGCCGGGGGAGTCGTTGACGGTCGAGCGGCCCTCGTCGCGGATCTGGAACGTCGGGTCGCGCTCGCGCAGGCCGTCCATGTAGCGCTCGGCCTCGACCGGCAGCAGGCCCTTGGCGACGTCGCCGCGGAACGCCGGGAGGCGCAGCGGCCGCACGGCGACGGCGACGGAGATCCGCCCCTGCCGGCCCTCGAGCCGCACGAGCTCGCCGGCGCGCGGCTTCGCCTCGTCCAGCGCGTCGTCGTCGTAGACGAGGTTGAACACAGGCTCGCCCTCGTGCACGAGCTGCGTGTCGCCGGAGAGGCGGACGGCGAGCACGATCCCTCCCGCGATCAGCAGCGCGACCGCGATCGCCGCGATCAGCGTCGTCCGCGGCGCGATGCCGAACCGGTCGCGCAGCACGGCGGGCAGCGCGGGACCGAACCCGGGACGCAGCGAGGCGGGCATCGCCGCGAGCATATGAGCCGCCGTATCCTCCACAGGGATGGCATTGCGCACCGAAACCGACCGCCTCCACCTGTCGCGCGCCGTCGAGCTCGCGCAGCGGGGGGTCGGGAGGGTGTCGCCGAACCCCGTCGTCGGCGCGGTCATCGTCCGCGAGGGCACCGTGATCGGCGAGGGCTGGCACGACGAGCTCGGCGGGCCGCACGCCGAGGTCAACGCGCTCGCCGCGGCGGGCGGGGACGCGCAGGGCGCGACGCTCTACGTCTCGCTCGAGCCCTGCTGCCACGAGGGCCGCACGCCGCCGTGCACCGACGCGATCCTCGAGGCGGGGATCGCGCGCGTCGTCGTCGCCTCGGACGACCCGACCGAGAAGGCGTCCGGCCGCGGCCTCGGGATCCTGCGCGACGAGGGCGTCGAGATCGACGTCGCCGACGGCGAGCTCGCCGCCCGCGCGCGGCTGCTCAACCAGGCCTTCCGCAAGCACGCGCGCACGGGCCGCCCGTGGATCCTCTTCAAGTCGGCGATGACGCTCGACGGCAAGGTCGCGACCCGCACCGGCGACTCGAAGTGGATCTCGAGCGAGGCGAGCCGCGAGCTCGCGCACCGGTGGCGCGCCGCGGTCGACGCGGTCGCGGTCGGGATCGGCACCGCGCTGGCCGACGACCCGCAGCTGACGTCGCGGGTCGACGGCGTCGTCCGCCAGCCGCGGCGCATCGTCTTCGACTCCGAGGCCCGGCTGCCGCTCGACTCGAAGCTCGTCCAGGCCGCGCCCGAGCTCCAGCTCACCGTCGTCGTCTCCCGCGCCGCGCCGCGCGCCGCGACCGACGGGCTGGAGATGGCCGGGGCGGAGGTCATCGTCGCCACCGGCGAGAACGAGCAGGCCCGCGTGCGCAGCGCGCTCGCGCAGCTCGGCGCCCAGGACGTCACCGCGATCCTGCTCGAGGGCGGCCCGCACCTCGCCGGCGCGTTCCTCGACGCCGGCGAGATCGACGAGGTCCGGCTCTTCCTCGCGCCGATGCTGCTCGGCGGCCGCACCGCCCGTGACCCGCTCGAGGGCCAGGGCGCCGAGCAGATCTCCGAGGCGCTGCGCGCGCTGACGCTCGACTGCGAGCGGGTGGGGGAGGACCTGCTGGTCTCCGCCCGCCTCAAGGAGTGGTGAGCCCGCCGTGTTCACCGGATTGGTCCAGTCGCTGGGGAAGGTCGCCGAGGTGCACGACACGCCGGACGGCGTGCGGCTCGCGATCGAGACGCCGCTGGCGGCGGAGCTGAACGAGGGCGACTCGATCGCCGTCAACGGCGTCTGCCTCACCGCCGTCGGGATGTGCGCGGGCGAGCGCTTCGGCGCGGACGTCATGCACGAGACGCTCCGGCGCTCCTCGCTCGGCTCGGTGGAGGCGGGGTCCGCCGTCAACCTCGAGCTCCCGCTGCGCGCGACGGACCGCCTCGGCGGGCACGTGGTCCAGGGCCACGTCGACGGCCTCGGCGTGGTCGCCGGCACGCGCGACGAGGGCTTCGCCCGCATCGTCACCGTCGAGGCCGACCCCGCGCTTTTGCGCTACGTCGTCGAGAAGGGCTCGATCGCCGTCGACGGCGTCTCGCTCACCGTCGCGCGGGTGGACGGCACGAGCTTCGACGTCTCCCTCATCCCCGAGACGCTCGAGCGCACCACGCTCGGACGCGCCGCGAACGGGACGCCTGTCAACCTCGAGGTCGATGTCCTCGCCAAGTACGTGGAGAAGCTGATCGCATGACGACCACCGGCACGCGCACGCCCTTCGCGACCGTCGAGGAGGCCATCGAGGACATCCGCGCCGGGAAGATGGTCGTCGTCTGCGACGACGAGGACCGCGAGAACGAGGGCGACCTGACCCTCGCCGCGCAGTTCGCGACGCCCGAGGCGATCAACTTCATGGCCAAGGAGGGGCGCGGCCTGATCTGCCTCTCGCTGACGCCCGAGCGCTGCGACGAGCTCGGCCTCGAGCTGATGGCGGCGAAGAACGAGTCGTCGTTCGAGACGCCGTTCACGGTGTCGGTCGAGGCGCGCGAGGGCGTGACGACCGGCATCTCCGCCGCGGACCGCGCCCGCACGATCCAGGTCGCCATCGACCCGAAGTCCCGGCCGACCGACCTCGTCCAGCCGGGCCACGTCTTCCCGCTGAAGTCCAAGCCGGGCGGCGTCCTCGAGCGCACCGGCCAGACCGAGGCCGCGGTCGACCTCGCGCGGCTCGCCGGCCTCATCCCTGCCGGCGTGATCTGCGAGATCATGAACGACGACGGGACCATGGCCCGCGTGCCGGACCTCGCGCGCTACTGCGAGCGGCACGGGCTGAAGATGATCACGGTCGCCGACCTGATCGCGTACCGCCGGCGCAACGACAAGCTGGTCGAGCGCGTGGTCGCCACGACGCTCCCGACCGAGTTCGGCGAGTTCACCGCCGTCGGCTATCGCTCGCTCGTCGACGAGAAGCACCACGTCGCGCTCGTCAAGGGCGAGGTCGAGGGGAAGTCCGACGTGCTCGTGCGCGTGCACTCCGAGTGCCTCACCGGCGCCGTCTTCCACTCGCTGCGCTGCGACTGCGGCGAGCAGCTCGAATCCGCGCTGGCGATGATCGAGCGCGAGGGCACCGGCGTCCTGCTGTACCTCGCGCAGGAGGGCCGCGGGATCGGCCTGCTCATCAAGCTGCGCGCGGACAAGCTCCAGGAGGAGGGGCTCGACACGGTCGCCGCCAACCTGCGGCTCGGGCTCCCCGCCGACCTGCGCGACTACGGCATCGGGGCCCAGATCCTCGGCGACCTCGGGCTGACGTCGATCCGGATCCTCACCAACAACCCGAAGAAGATCCGCGGGCTGGAGGGCTACGGGCTGGCGGTCACCGACCAGGTGCCGATCGAGCACACGCCCAACCCGCACAACGAGGCCTACCTGAAGGCCAAGAAGGACAAGCTCGGCCACATGCTCCACCACCAGGGGCTCGCGCTCGACGAGGAGATGATCCACGACGAGCACCTCCGCGACGACGAAGCGGCCTCGTCGTGAGCCGGTTCGCCATCGTGGTCGGCCGGTTCTACGAGGACCTCGCGGAGCGGCTCGTCAAGGGTGCGATGGAGCGGTTCGGCGAGCACGACGTCGACGTGTTCGACGTGCCGGGCGCGTTCGAGCTGCCGCCGGCGGCGCTGTACGCGGCGCAGTCGGGCAAGTACGCCGGCGTCGCGTGCCTCGGGGCCGTGATCCGGGGCGAGACCGATCACTACGACTACGTCTGCGCCGAGTCGGCGCGCGGGATCATGGACGTCCAGCTGCGCACCGGCGTGCCGTGCTCGTTCGGGGTTCTGACCGTCGACAACATGGACCAGGCGCTGGCGCGCACCGGCGGCGGCAAGCGTGACCAGGGCCACCACGCGGCGGATGCCGTCGTGACGCTCGCGCTGGTGCGCGGCGCGCTGGCCTGAAGGGCGCGGAAACCTCGCTCTGGCGGGTACGATTGAGGCCATGGGAAGCGGCCCGGTTCTCGCGATCCTCGTGCTGTCGGTCGTGCACTTCGCGGCGTTCGGGCTGCTGTTCTGGCACCTCGCCGGGAAGGAGATGTTCTCCGTGTTCCGCGTGCGGCCCGACGGCCGCGGCGACGGCGGCGCGAAGGACGTCCCGCCCGCGCCGGATCCCGCCGGCCCGCGCGACGGCGGCCTCCCGCTCCC
>DASZDF010000386.1:0-5403 GCA_035942275.1 Solirubrobacteraceae bacterium
GCCTCCACACGACCGGCTGGGCGTTCGACATCCGCCGCGAGTACGCCTCGGCCCGCCAGGCGCGGGCGTTTCAGTTCCTGCTCGACCGCCTCACCGCGCTGGACCTCATCGCCTGGGTGCGCGAGCCGGCCGCGATCCACGTCACCGTCGGCGGCGACGCGAAGGCGCTGCTCGGCGGCTAGCTAGCGGTCCAGCAGGCCGCGGACGGCGTCCGCCGTCGCGTCGGCGGTGATGCCGAGGCGGCGCAGGGTCTCGGTGCCGGGGGCCGACGCGCCGAAGCGGTCGATCGCGACGTGCGCCTGCGCGTAGCGCGACCAGCCGAGCGACACGCCCGCCTCCACCGAGACGGTCGGCACGCCGGGCGGCAGCGTCTCGTCGCGGTAGGACTCGTCCTGCGCCTCGAAGAGCTCCCAGCTCGGCATCGAGACGACGCGCGCGCCGATGCCGTCGGCGGCGAGCGCCTCGCGGGCCTCGATCGCGACGGCGACCTCGCCGCCGGTCGCGACGATGCACGCGTCGTCGCCGGGCTGGAGGACGTACGCGCCGCGCGCCAGACCGGTGCCGCTGTTCTCCAGCACCGGCAGGTTCTGCCGCGAGAGCGCCAGGACCGCCGGGCCGTCGAGGTCCTCGAGGATCAGGTGCCACGCCTCGGCGGTCTCCGCGGCATCGGCGGGACGGATCACCGTGAGCCCGGGGATCGCGCGCAGCGCCATCAGGTGCTCGACCGGCTGGTGCGTCGGGCCGTCCTCGCCGAGGGCGACGGAGTCGTGCGTGAACACCCACGCCGTGTTCAGCGCCATGAGCGCCGACAGGCGGATCGACGCGCGCATGTAGTCGGCGAACTGGAGGAAGGTCGAGCCGTAGGGCCGCACGATGCCGCCGTGCGCGGCCATGCCGTTGACGGCGCCGCCCATGCCGTGCTCGCGCACGCCGAAGAAGACGTTGCGGTCGGCGCGCTCGCGCGTGTAGCGCTGCGAGCCCGGGAAGATGGTCTTCGTCGACTCCGTCAGGTCCGCGGCGCCGCCGACCATCGTCGGGACCTCGTCCTCGAAGGCGGCCATGACCTTCCCGCCGGCGCCGCGCGTCGCCAGGCTCGAGCCGACCTCGAACGACGGCAGCTCGATCGGGCGAGCGGGGCGGCCGCTCCACGCCGCGTCCCACTCCCCGGCCAGCTCCCCGTGGGCCGAGCGCCACGACTCGAAGCGCTCCTGCCACGCGGCCTGCGCCTCGGCGCCGCGCTCGGGGCCGAACGCGTCGTACACGCCGTCCGGCACGTGGAAGGACCGGTCCGGGTCCCAGCCGAGCCGCTCCTTGACGATGCGGACGTTCTCCTCGCCGAGCGCCTTGCCGTGCACCTCGCTCGTGCCCTGGTCGGGCGACGGCCAGCCGATGATCGTCTTGACGTCGATGAGCGAGGGACGGTCCTCGCCCTCCTCGGCGGCGCGGATGGCGGCGCGGACCGTGTCGATGTCGTTGACGTCCTCGACGTGCTGGACGTGCCAGCCGTAGGCCTCGAAGCGCGCGCCGCGGTCCTCGCGCGAGAACGACCACTCGGCCGGGCCGTCGAGGGTGACGTCGTTGTCGTCGTAGAGGTAGACGATCCGCCCGAGCCCCAGCTCCCCGGCGAGCGAGGCGGCCTCCGAGGCGACGCCCTCCATCAGGTCCCCGTCGGAGACGATCGCGTAGACGCGGTGGTCCATGACCTCGTCGCCGTAGCGCTCGCGCAGGAAGCGCTCCGCCATCGCCATGCCGACGCCGTTGGCGAACCCCTGGCCGAGCGGGCCGGTGGTGACCTCGACGCCCGGCGTGACGTGCACGAGGTCGCGCTCCGGGTGGCCGGGGGTCAGCGAGCCCCACTGCCGGAAGCGCTTGAGCTCGTCCAGGGAAAGGTCGTACCCCGAGAGATGCAACGCGGCGTAGAGCAGCATCGAGCCGTGCCCCGCGCTGAGCACGAAGCGGTCGCGGTCCGGCCAGCTCGGGTCGCGCGGGTTGTGCTCCATGACCTCCGCGAAGAGCACGTACGCGGCGGGGGCCATCGCGAGCGGAAGGCCCGGGTGCCCGCTGTTCGACTGCTGGATCGCATCGATCGCCAGCGTGCGGATCGTGTCGATGCAGAGCTGGGCGTCGGCGGCCGTCGTCGCCATCGGGGAGAGCATAGGCTTCGCGCGCGCATGTCGTCCTCCCGCCTGCACGTCCTCGTCGAGATCCCGAAGGGCAGCCGCAACAAGTACGAGTGGGACGAGGAGCTCAAGGCGATCAAGCTCGACCGCTTCCTCTTCTCCTCGGTCGTCTACCCGACCGACTACGGCTTCGTCCCCGACGCCCTGGGCGAGGACGGCGACCCGCTCGACGCGATGGTGTGCGTGACGGAGCCGACGTTCCCCGGCTGCGTGATCCCGGCGCAGGTCGTCGCGCTGTTCCGCATGCGCGACGAGGGCAAGATCGACGACAAGGTGGTCTGCGTCCCGCTCGAGGACCCGAACTGGAACCACATCCGCGAGCTGGAGGACCTGCCGCAGCCGCTGCGCGACGAGATCTCGCACTTCTTCTCGATCTACAAGCAGCCCGAGGGCAAGCACGTGAAGGTCGACGGCTGGTTCCCTCGCGAGCAGGCGCTGAAGGTCATCGAGGACGCGCGGACGCGCCAGCAGGAGGCGGGGGCGCGGGGGTGAGGCTCGCTCGGGTCGACGAGGGCGACGGCCCGCCCGTCGTCTTCTGGCACGGCGAGCCGACGTGGTCGTTCCTCTGGCGGAAGGTGATCCCGCCGGTGCGCGAGGCGGGCTTCCGCTGCCTCGCGCCCGACCTCCCGGGGTTCGGGCGCTCGGAGAAGCCGCGCGATGTCGGCTGGTTCACGTACGACCGGCTCGTCGACGAGGCGAAGGGCTTCGTCGAGGAGCTCGACCTGCGCGACGCGACGTTCGTGGTGCACGACTGGGGCGGCCCGATCGGGCTGCGGGCGGCGATGGAGCTGGGCGACCGGGTGACGCGGCTCGTGGTCCTCAACACCGGCCTCTTCACCGGCGAGCAGCGGATGAGCGACGCGTGGCAGGCCTTCCGCGACTTCGTCGAGCGCACGGAGGACCTGCCGGTCGGGATGCTCGTGCGCGGCGGGTGCGGGGAGGACCCGGGCGACGAGGTGATCGCGCAGTACGACGCGCCCTTCCCGACGCCGGCCGACAAGGCGGGCCCGCGCGCGCTGCCGCTGCTGATCCCGACGTCGCCGGACGCGCCGGGCGCCGCCGAGGGCCGGGCCACGCTCGAGCGGCTGCGGGAGTGGAACGGCCCGCTGCTGATGCTCTGGGGCGAGGACGACCCGATCATCCCGCCGAAGACGGGCGACCGGTTCGCCGCCGCGATCGGCCGCCCGCCGCCCGAGCGGATCGCCGGCGCCTCCCACTTCCTGCAGGAGGACGCCGGCGAGCGCGTCGGGCGACGGATCGCCGAGTGGCTACGCGAGGCCGGCTGACCGGCCCAGCGTCGCGGTCAGGCTCGTCGACTGCGGGGCGCCGCCGTTCGGCGTGAACGTGACCCTCACGCTCAGCCTCGCCGAGGACGCGCGCCTCAGCGCGCGCTTGGCCTTCGCGGTGAACCGCAGGGTGACGGTGCGGGCGCCGGCGCGCACGCTCTTGGCCTTGGCCTTCGCGACGACCTTGCCGCCGCGCCTGGCGGTCGCGGCGAGCACGCCGTCGGCGGGCACGGTGACCTTGACCTTCAGGCCGCGCAGCAGCGCGGTGCGCAGCTTCGCCTTCGCGGCGGTCGCCGAGAGCGCCGCGGCGGGGTTGACCGGGCCGATCGGGCCCTTCGGGTCCGTCGGCTTCGGGTCCTCCGGCTTCGGCGCCTTCGGCCGGTCCGCCGGGACGTCGGCGGGGCCCCAGTCGGGCTCGATCGCGCCCGCGATCATGACCGGCGGGTTCTCGCCCGCGCCGTCGGTCGAGCAGCCGTTCTCGAAGCCGGGGACGGTGAGGACGCGGATGCCGCCGGCGTCGGCGAACGCCAGCTTCGAGCCGTCGGGCGAGAACGAGGGCTGCGAGTACTTGCCGCCCTCGGCGCCGCTGTAGCGGTAGCAGACGGTCGGGCGCTCGCTCTCCGCTGCGCGCCCGTCCTTCCACGTCGTCGGGAAGTTCGGGACGTGGTAGAGGGTCAGCGTCGAGTCGTTCTCACCGGTCTGGAAGGCGAGCTTGCGCTTGTCGCGGGTGATGTCGCCCGCGCTCATGCCTGGGTTGCCGCCGACCGCGTCCGAGAACCACTCGCGGACGAGGTTGCCCGAGTCGCCGTCGCTGATCTGATCCGTGATGACGTCGTAGTTCATCGCGTGCGTCGGGTGCGACAGCATCGTGTTGTCGTTGTCGATCCACGTCGGGAACAGCCAGCCCGAGTGCCTGCCGAGCGCGGGGTCGTCCCAGCCGGTCTGGCGGTCCGACCACGAGTAGCCGGTGCCGCCCTCGCGGATGCCGACGTAGCACTGCGGCGGCATGCACGACGGATCCTGCGTCGTCGCCATGTAGAAGTAGGTGTAGGCGAGCTTCATGCCGTCGGGCGAGAGGGTCGGGTTGAACGGGCCGACGAAGCCGGAGCTGTTGCCGGGGACGCCGGAGACCGGCGTGTCGAAGTCGGCCAGGACGTTCCCGAGGCGGTCGAGCTTGTGCAGGCGGATGCCGTGGAGGGCGACGATCGTGCCGTCGTCGGACTGGGTCACGTCGCTGTAGCCGCCGCGATCGGTGACCTGGAAGGTGCGCGAGCCGTCGCCGGTCGCGAGGTGGACGTTGCCGTCCTTGACGTACGCGATCGAGTCGGCCTGGGCCGCTGGTGCGGCGACGGCGACGACCGCGCACAGCAGCGCGAAAGCCGCGCCGAGGCGGGGGAGAGACTTCATACGGGCTCCTCTTCGGGGGGCGGACATGCGGTGTCCGAGGAGCTTGTTGCAGCGGCAACGTCCGCGCGTCGGGGAACTCCCCCATGTTCTCCCCCAGGGGAGGGCGGTTGGTCCCTAAGCGGTGAGCTGCTTCGTCTCGTCGCCCTCTTCGAGCCCGGGCTCGGAGTGCGAGGCGCGAAGCTCGTAGCCCTTGCGCGCGTCCGGGTCGGCCTGCGCGAGCACCTTGTCGGCCTTCAGCGCGCGGGCCACGGCCTCGCGCCCGCCGCGCGGCAGGACGCCCATGACCTTGTTGATCGGGCCGATCGACTTGGGGACGTAGACGTCGAAGTGCGGGCGCTGGAGGGCGTCGACGATGCCGTCGGCGACGTCTTCGGGGTTGACGTTCTTCACGCCGCGCGCCTGCTGGAGGCCGGCGGCCAGCTCGGTGTTCACGACGCCGGGCATGACGCACGACACCTCGATCGCCGTCTCGCGCACCTCGGCGCGGACCGCCTCGCTGACGCCGACGACGAAGTGCTTGGTGCCGCAGT
>DASZDF010000387.1:0-1708 GCA_035942275.1 Solirubrobacteraceae bacterium
GCCGCGCTGTGCAACGACGCCCAGACCGCCGAGGGCGCGCGCAGGTGGAACGACGCGAACGTGCTCGCCCTCTCGCTGCGCACGACCTCCGAGGCCGAGCTGAGCGAGATCCTCGACGCCTGGTTCGCCGCGGGGCCGTCCGAGGAAGCCGACGACCGCGCCAACGTCGACCACCTCGCCGAGATCGAGCAGGGGTGAGCGGCCCCCCGCAGCACTGGTACCACTCGATCGAGCTCCCCGACGGCACGGTCACGCCCGGCGCGTTCGACCTGCGGCCGTCGACCGGCATCGTCCCGCTCCCGGAGCGCCTCGACGGGAAGCGCTGCCTCGACGTCGGCACGTGGGACGGCTTCTGGGCCTTCGAGATGGAGCGCCGGGGCGCGGCCGAGGTCGTCGCGATCGACGTCGAGGACCCCGACCGGTGGGACTGGCCGCCCCGCGAGCGGCTGCGGAAGGAGCGGGGCGGGCTCGCCGTGCTCGCCGAGCGCAAGCCGCCGGGCGCCGGCTTCACCCACGCCGCGCGCGCCCTCGGCTCGAAGGCCCGCCGCGTCGACCGCTCCGTCTACGACCTCGACCCCGAGGTCGACGGCCGCTTCGATCTCGTCTTCGTCGGCTCGCTGCTGCTCCACCTCCGCGATCCGGTGGGCGCGCTCGCCCGCGTCCGCGCCGTCTGCGCCGGCGAGGCGGTGGTCGCCGACACGGTCGAGGCGATCCCGTCGCTGCTGCGCCCGCGCACGCCGACCGCGCGCCTGGAGGGCCTCGAGCGCCCGTGGTGGTGGCTGCCCAACCGCGCCGGCCTGCACCGGATCGTCGAGAGCGCGGGCTTCGAGATCGTCGCGAGGACGGGCCTCTACTTCGTCCCGACCGGGCCCGGCCACGAGCGCCCGCGCCTGCGCGACCTCCCGCGCCAGGCGCTGACGGCGCAGGGGCGCGAGGAGGCGATCGGCGCCCTGCGTGGCATCCCGCACGCCGCGGTCCGCGCGCGGCCGCTGGGCTAGCGGATGCTCGACCGCTGCCTGTTCGTCGTCGCCGCGCCCGCCGCCGTCGTCGCGGAGCGGGCGCAGCGGCTCGCGCGCTTCTACGGCCGGGGCCCGCTCTCGCTCACCGACGTGCCGGCGGCGGGAGCGGCGGTCGGGTGCATCGGCCCGGAGTCGCTGGTCTTCGGGTCGCCGGACCCGCTTGGCCTGGGCGTCGTCGTGGCGGTGGAGGACGACCGCGTCGTCGTCAGGACGGGCGCCACGAACGTGGTGGCGCTGTACGCGGCCGGCGCGGCGTGGAGCACCCATGCGACCGCCGCGGCGTACCTCGGGACAGGCCGAGTCGAGCTGCGCGACGAGGCCGCCGCCGAGCTCGCCGCGCTCGGCTTCGTCCCCGGCGACGCGACGACGCTCCACGGCGTCCGCGCCGTGCCCGCGGGGACGGTCGTCGAGGTCACGCGCGGCGGCTCGCGCGAGCGGCAGGTGCCGGTGGACGTCGCCGGGCACGGTGCGGCGGAGGAGGAGCTGCTCGATGCGCTGCGCGAGCAGACCGCGGGCGCGGCGCCGCTGACCCTGGGCCTGTCCGGCGGCCTCGACAGCCGCGCCGTCGCGGCCGGCCTTGCCGACGCGGGCATCGCGTTCGAGGCGGTGACGTGGGGAGCGGACGACTGGCCGGACGTCGCCGGCGCCCGCCGCGTCGCCGCCGCGCTCGGGGTGCCGCACCGCGTGGT
>DASZDF010000388.1:0-5683 GCA_035942275.1 Solirubrobacteraceae bacterium
GAGCGGCGCGGCGCGGCGGCTCCGGGCCTCCTTCGTCGACACCCGCGACGCCGACGCCGGCGAGGTCGCTGCCCTCCTGCGCGCGGATCGCCCCGACGTCGTGGTCGCGCTCGGGGTCGCTGAGCACGACGCCGCGGCGCTCGAAGCCGCCGGCGCTCCGGTCCTCGGCGTCGTCGTCGCGCCGGAGCGACCGCCGGTGTGGGCGGTCCGCGCCGCCGCTCCCGGGGAGCCTCCACCGCGCGCCTTCCTCGCCGCCGCCGCGACCGAGGAGCGGGCGAAGGCGTGGGCCCCCGGGTCGCCGGGCGCCGCGTGCGACCGCCTCGTCGCGCTCGACCCGCTCGACGCCGTCGGCGCCCGCCTCTGGCGCACGATCGCGCCGCCGGTCGACGACGCGCTCTTCGCGCCGGTCGCCAGGGCCCGCCGGCCGCCGCGGATCGTCTTCGCCGGCCCCTCGACCGAGCACCGCGAGTGGTGGCTGGCGACCGCGAAGCACCTGCACGACGTCCGCCACATCGCCCACGGCATCACGCCCGACCGGCTGCCGGACATCCTCGCCGAGACCGACGTCGGCCTCGTCGCCCACGACGGCGAGCGTCCGGCCTTCGACCACCGCGTCGCGCTGCACCTCGCCGCCGGCCACCTCGTGATCACCGAGCCGCTCCACCCGAAGCACGGCCTCGAGCCGGGCCTCGACCTCCTCGAGGTCGCGCAGCCCGAGGCGCTCGCCCGCGTGCTCCAGGCGGTCCGCGACGCGCCGGACGTCCTGCGCCGCATCCGCGTCCGCGGCCGCCTGAAGGCCGAGCAGTTCCGCGCGAGCCACGTGTGGGGGCGCGTGCTCGACGACTTCCTGCGCGAGCTCGGCGGGTAGGGTCGCCCCCGCGTGCCCGCCCTCGCCACCGTCGACGACTGCCGGCTCATCGAGCTGCCGACCGTGCCGGACCCGCGCGGGAAGCTCTCGATCGTCGAGTCCGCCCGCGAGATCCCGTTCGCGATCCAGCGCTTCTACTACCTGTACGACGTGCCCGCGGACGCGACCCGCGGCGGCCACGCCCACCGCCGCCTCCACCAGTTCCTCATCAGCCTCTCGGGCAGCTTCGACGTCCGCGTCAGCGACGGCGGCGGCGAGCGGCAGATCACCCTCCGCCGCCCGCACGAGGGCCTCTACATCCCGCCGATGATCTGGCGCGACATGGCGAACTTCTCCTCCGGCGCCGTCTGCGCCGTCCTCGCCTCGGACTTCTACGACGAGGACGACTACTACCGCGAGTTCGACGCGTTCGCGACCGCGCGCCGCAGCACGTCGGCGACGTAGTCGAGCTCCTCGTCGCGGATCCCGGGGAACAGCGGCAGCGACAGCATCGAGCCCGCGAGCTCGTCGGTGACGTCGAAGCTGCGGCCGCCGTGGTCGAGGCCGGCGAACGCGGGCTGGCGGTGGATCGGCGTCGGGTAGTGGACGGCGGCGCCGACGCCGGCCTCGCGCAGCCCCGCGAGCACGCGGTCGCGTTCGGCGACGCGGACGACGTAGAGGTGCCACACGTGGACGTTCCCCGGCGCGGTCGCGGGGAGCGCCACGCCGTCGCAGCCGGCGAGCAGCTCGTCATAGCGGCGCGCGGCGGCACGCCGCTGCTCGTTCCACTCCTCCAGGCGCTACAGCTTCGCCCGCAGCACCACCGCCTGGAGCGCGTCGAGGCGCGAGTTGAAGCCCGCTTCGACGTGCTCGTACTTCGCCACGCTGCCATAGTTGTGCAGGCGCCGAACCGCACGCGCGACCGCCTCGTCGCCCGTCAGGACCGCCCCCGCGTCGCCGTAGGCGCCGAGGTTCTTGCTCGGGTAGAAGCTCGTCGCCGCCGCGGCCGTCGACGCCGCGACGCCCCGCCCGTGCCGCGTCGCGCCGTGCGCCTGCGCCGCGTCCTCCACGAGCGTCACGCCCAGTGCGCCGAGCGCCTCCAGATCGGCCATCTGCCCGAAGAGGTGGACGGGGACGATCGCACGCGTCCGCTTCGAGCACGCGGCCTCGGCGGCGGCGGCGTCCAGCAGGTACGTGTCCTGCTCGACGTCGGCGAGCACCGGCGTCGCGCCCGCGCGCACGACCGCCATCGCCGTGGCGACGAACGTGTTGGCGGGCAGCACGACCTCGTCGCCGGGGCCGACGCCGAGCGCGCGCAGCGACAGCTCCAGCGCGTCGGTGCCGTTGGCGACCCCGACGCAGTGGCGGACGCCGCAGAACGCCGCGAGCTCCGCCTCGAACGCGGCGACCTCGTCGCTCAGCACGAACGCGCCCTCGGCGAGGACGCGGGACCACCCGTCCGCGACGTCGGCGGCGACCGCCTCGTGCTGGCGCTTGAGATCGACGAGGGGGACCCTCACACGCGGAGCGATAGCAGAGGGTGCGACACTAGGCCGCGCCGTGGGCGCCGAAGAGAGAGCCGAGGGAGAGCCCGAGGGGCAGGCGACGGAGCGCGACGCGCAGCGCTTCAGCGGCCTGCGCTACGACGACTTCCGCCGCATGGCGCGCGACGAGACGCTGAGTCCCGCCGAGCGCGTCGGCTTCCCGGACGGCTACCGCAGCGGGCGGGAGGGCGCGATCCTCCGCGACATCGTCGCCAAGCTCCCGGCGCTCGAGCAGCGCGGCCTGACGGTCGCCGACATCGGCTGCGGCGCGTCGGACCTGCCGCGCGCCCTGCGCGAGCACTGCCGGCGCCAGGGCCACACGCTGCTCCTCGTCGACGCCCCGGAGATGCTCGAGCACCACGAGGACGGCCCGGACGTCGTGAAGGTCCCCGGCCGGTTCCCGGGCGAGACCGGCGAGGCGCTGGCCCCGTGGCGCGAGCGCGTCGACGTCGCGATCGCCTACAGCGTCGTGCAGGTCGTCTACGGCGAGGGCAACCCGATCGACTTCGTCGACGCCGCCGCCGAGCTGCTCGCCCCCGGCGGCCGCCTCCTGATCGGCGATCTCCCGAACGCCTCGATGCGGCGGCGCTTCCTCGCCAGCGCGGCGGGCGCCGCGCACCACCGCGCGTACACGGGCCGCGACGAGGATCCGCCGGTGACGTTCAACGCTCCGACGCGGGGCGAGGTCGACGACGCGTTCGTGCTCGGCCTCGCCGCGCGTGCCCGCGCGGCGGGCTTCCACGCGTGGGTGTGCCCCCAGGACGACGACCTGCCGATGGCCAACCGGCGCGAGGATCTGCTGATCGCGCGCCCGTGACGCCCGCGCAGCCGTACAGCAGCGAGCACCGGGACGCCTGGAACGCGCTCGTGCGCGGGGCGCGCGTCCCGCACTTCATGTTCGAGCGGGAGTACATGGAGTACCACGCGGACCGCTTCCCCGACGCGTCGCTGATCGTGTTCCGCGGCGAGCAGCCCGTCGCCGTGCTCCCCGCAAGCCGGACCGGCGACGTCGTGACGAGCCACGGGGGCCTGACGTTCGGCGGCCTCCTCACGTCCCCGCGCGCGACCGCGGACAAGACGATGGAGGCGCTCGACGCGGTGCTCGCCGCCCTCCGCGCGACCGGGGTGCGCCAGCTCGTCTACAAGGCCCCACCGCACGTCTACCACGACGTGCCGGCGGAGGAGGACCTCTACGCGCTGACCCTCGCCGGCGCGACGCTGACCCGCAGGGACCTGAGCGTCGCCGTCTCACCGCGCATGGGGCCGCCGCCGCACCCGACCCGCCGCCGCAACGCGCGAGCCGCGCGAGCCGCGGGGCTGGCCGTCGATGAGGACGACGCCGTCGAGGAGTTCATGGACGTCGTGCGCGGCAACCTGGCCGAGCGCCACGCCGTCGAGCCCACTCACTCGACCGCCGAGCTGCGCCTGCTCGCCGACCGCTTCCCCGGCCGGATCCGGCTCTTCGTCGTGCGCGGCGCGGAGCGCGAGATCATCGCCGGGACGGTGATCTACCAGACGCCCGTCGTCGCCCACGCGCAGTACATCGCTGCGACCGAGGCCGGGCGCAGGCAGTACGCGCTGGACCTGCTCTTCGAGGAGCTCGTCACCGAGCGGTTCGCCGACGTCCGCTGGTTCGACTTCGGGATCTCGACGACGGAGGAGGGGCGGGTGCTCAACGAGGGCCTCATCCGCTACAAGCAGAACTTCGGCGCCCGCGCCGTGGTGCACGACCACTACACGCTGGACGTCTGACGGCGGAACGCGAGCGCGACCTCCACCGGGTCCTCCGGCGCGCCCGCGACCGCCTGCGGCGCCTCGACGACGTACTCGCGCTCCAGCTCGAAACCCGCCGCCGCCGCCGCGGCGGCGAGAACCTCGTCGCGGTTGAGGACGCGGCGGACGCACACGCCGGGCTCGCGGGGATCGCGCGGCCGGTCGACGAAGCCGGGGGCGCGCCGCACGACCGGCAGGCGCGTCACGAAGAGCCATCCCTCCGCCGCCTCGGCGAGGCGGCGGAGCAGCTCCGCCCAGTCGTCCTCGTGCTCGAGCCCGCTCACCGCCACGAGGTCGTAGCGGCGCGCGAGCGCGTCGTCGCCCTCGTGGAACACGACGTCGGGCGCCACCTCGCGGCCCCGCGCGCAGAACGCCGGCAGGTCGCGCACGTGGTAGTCGAGCTCGACGTCGCCGAGGAGCGCGCGGGCGACGCGGGAGCGCCCGCCGATCGCGCCGCCCCAGTCGAGGACGCTCAGCACCCGTCGTCCGCCGGCGGCGCGCGCGAGCACGTGCCCGAGCGCGAGCGCCTCCGCCTGCCCCGGGAGCGGTCCCTGGCCCTCCGTCGCCGCCACGAAGTCCGGCCACGCGCGGGCGAGCGTGTCCGCTTCGGCGGCGCCGTCGCGGCGCCCCTCGCGCGCCCGCGCCTCCTCCCAGCCCTCCGGCGCCAGCTCGCGCCCGAAGCGCACCGCGTCGAGCTCGAAGAACCGCGCCGTGTGGTAGTGCGCGACCTCCTCGTCGAGCATCGCCGCGCGCACCCCCGCGCGCAGGACGCGCCGACACCACGCCCAGTCCGACGCCGCGCCCCACAGCCCGTCGGACAGCTCGCACTCGAAGATCGGGGCGAGACCCGCGTGGTACAGCGAGGCCTGCATCGCGAACTCCCCGAGCTCCGGCGGGAACTTCCCGACGGTCGTCACCGCGCCGTCGTCGCGGTGCACGCGCAGCCGGCCGTACGCGAGTTCGACGCGCCGCGCCCGCGCGAACGTGAGGAGCCGCTCGACGTGGTCGGGGTGCCACTCGTCGTCGTCGTCCTGCGGCGCGATCCAGCGCCCGGTGGCCAACCGCGTCCCCTCGTTGTACGGCGGGACGCCCGAGACGTGCCAGCGCTGCTCCGGGTCCTCCGGATACGGGCCGTTCATCGGCAGGTTGTAAAAGCGCACGCGCGGATCGCCGAAGCTCTCGACCGCGTGGCGGGCGGCGTCGGGCGCGGCGTCGCCGACGACCACGACCTCGAGCCGCTCGTACGTCTGCGCGAGCACCGACGGCAGCGACCGCTCGCGCAGCAGCTCGTAGTTGCGGTAGGTCGGGATGACGACGGAGACGAGCGGCTCGTCCTCGTCCCAGGCCGCGGCGTACTCGGCTGTCGTCCGCAGGCGCCACAGCGCGTCGCGCCGCCGCGGCTCGTCGTCGGCGGCGACGCGGATCGCCTCGAGCAGGCGCGGCTCGTCGACCGGCGGCGGCGGCGCCGGGAGCGCCGCGATCGCCGCCGCGAGCGCGTCGAGGCGCCGCTGCGTCTCCT
>DASZDF010000389.1:0-2290 GCA_035942275.1 Solirubrobacteraceae bacterium
AGGTGAGCGCGGCGTGGGTCGAGCGCGAACAGCCGGCGCACGGCGGGCCACGACGGCGCGACCGCCGCCGTCGCTTCCGGGCCGTCGGTCGCCGCGCCGGCCACCCAGGCCGCGGCGGGCACGGCCGCCGCTCCGCCGATCAGGGCGCGGCGGGAGAGGCCGTGGTCGCGGTCGGCGCCCATGCCCGAGCAGCGTGACAGAGCGCCGGGCGAGAGCTTCGCGCCATGTGACGCAGAACACGCGTTCGTCGAGCGGACGTTCGGGTAGTCCCTTCGATTCGAGTTATGAATCCCAGGAGGACCGACACGTGACCGATCCAGACACCCAGCGCACCGCAGGCGGTGTGCTCGGTCGGGTCGCCGGCAAGGCGAAGGAGCTCTCCGGCGAGCTGACCGGCAACGACGACCTGGCCCGCGAGGGGCGGCTGCAGCAGGCGCAGGGGGACGCGGACGTCCGCGCCCGGCGCGAGGCCGCCGAGGCCGAGCAGGCCGAGCAGCAGGCCGAGCGCGGCGAGTAGCGCTCGGAGGCCGAGATCGAGCGCGAGCGACTCCAGGCCGAGCTCGCGAAGGAGGAGCGCGAGGCGAAGGCCGAGCAGGACCGCATCGACGCCGAGCGTCGCGCGGAGGCCGACGCCGCCAAGCAGGCGCGCGCGGCCGAGGAGCAGCGGGCGGCCGAACAGGCCGCCGCCCAGCGCACCGAGCAGACCGCCGTCGCCGAGCGCGCGCAGGACGCCGCCGAGGCCGCCCGCCTCGAGCAGGAGGCCCGCCGCGCCGAGGAGCGCGCGAACCAGATCGACCCGGAGGCATAGACATGGGACTTCGTGACATCCCCCGCAGCGCCGTCGGCGGCTACATCAAGCTCGCCCGGCTGCCCATCGACACCGGCCTGAAGCTCGTCGGCCGGGGCGGCAACGGCTCGGGCGCCAAGCTCGCGGCCGACCGCGTCGAGGCCACCGCCCGCGAGGCGGCCGGCACCGTCCTCGCCGACGACGAGCTCAAGAAGGACGCGCAGAAGCGCCACCGCGCGGCCGACGAGCGGTCGCGTGCCGCCAAGCTCCGTGCGCAGGCGCGCGCGAAGTCGCAGGAGGCGGACGCCGAGCTGACCGAGCGCCAGGAGCAGGCCTCGCAGAAGCGGCGTGAGGCGAAGCAGCGGGCCGAGGCGCGCAAGCAGACGGCCTCGGAGGCCGCGAAGAGGCGGCAGCAGCGCGCCGCCGAGACGGAGCGCAAGCGCAAGGAGGCGAGCGCGAAGGCGGCGGCTCAGCAGGAGGAGCAGCTGAGCGACAAGGAGCGGCGGGCGCGGCTCGAGGCTCTGGAGACGAAGTCCGAGGCTCTCGAGGAGCGGGAGGAGGCTCTGACCGCGGCCGACGAGGCGCAGCGGTTGGAGAAGGCCGCCGCTACCGCGAAGGCTTCGCGGAAGTCGTAAGCGTTGGGGCGCTCAGCGCGGCGTCGCGCTGGGCGCCTCGGCCGTTGCTGAACGGCTCGATGAGGGAGTGGGGCGGTCGAACCGTCCCGCTCCCTCCTCGCCTTTCTTTGAAGGATCCTGGTTAGCCGTCGGATACCGACGGTCAGCTGGGATCCTTCGTCCCACTCTCGCGACTCCCCAGGCCAGCGCGGCGAGGAACGCGAGGTACAGCGCGAGGACGGTGGCGCCCGCGGCGGGCCACAGCCAGGCCGGCGTGTCGCCCTTGCGCTCGCGCTGGAGGAGCTCGTGGTCGCGCTGGAACGCGCGGTCGAACTGCGCCGCGGCCGGGACCTCCTTCGCGGGGATCGCGGTGTCCTCCGGCAGGTAGAGCGGAGCGCCGAGGACACGGCGGCCGTCCTGGAGGCGGATCGTCGCCTTCCACTCGCCGGAGGCCGGCACCGGCGATTCCGTCCGGTACACACCCGGAGAGACCTCGCGCAGCGGCTCGACGACGAGCCCGCCGCCCTGCCACGAGGTCACGGTGAGCCACGCGGTCTCCGAAGGCGCCGGTGAGACGCGAGCGGTCACAGCGACTCCCTCACCAGCCCTTTCAACGGTGGCGCTCACGCGAGCGTCCCCCGGACCGGAAGTCACGAGCCCGTTGACCACGCACAACGAAACGAGCGCGAGCGCCAGACCCAGAGCCGGCCGAGCGACAGACGGAAGCTCCTGCCGCAGCCCCGACGCCAGCAGCGCACCCGCCAGCGCCCCCGCCACGCCGCCCGCGATCGCCATCGGCAGCCCCTCGGCCAGGATGTCCGACGTCCACCCGAGGAGGAACACGCTGTCCACCCACAGCCATTCCTCGGCTAACCCCAAGCTCCCGACC
>DASZDF010000390.1:0-4756 GCA_035942275.1 Solirubrobacteraceae bacterium
GTGGTGCACCGCGGTCCATCCGTGCTCGGCGGGCTCGAAGGCCGGGAAGTCGACGGTCCACAGGATCTCGTTACGGTCGTCCGGGATGAGGCCGAAGCGCTCGGCCAGCTCGAGCCGCAGCCCGCCGAGCGCGCCCGCCGCCACCCGCTCGTGGTCGGCCGCGAACAGCAGGAGGTCGCCCTCGCCCGCCACGAGCGCGGCGTTGACCGCCGCGATCCGGTCCTCGTCGAAGAACTTCGCGATCGGCGACCGCCACCCGCCGTCCTCGGCGAACGCCCACGCGACCGCCTTGCCGCCGTGGCGCTGCACGATCTCGTTGAGCCCGTCGAGCTCGGAGCGCGACAGCTCGCGCTTGCCGGCGTTGATCGCCCGCACGACGCCGCCGCCGTCGATGACCGACTGGAAGACGCGGAACTGCGCGCCCCGCACCGCCTCGGTGATGTCGCGGATCTCGAGGCCGAAGCGCAGGTCGGGCCGGTCGCTGCCGAACCGGCTCATCGCCTCGGCGTAGGACATACGCGGCCACGGCGGCTCGGGCAGCCCGAGGTCGGCGAGCGCGAACACCTTGGTCATCACCGCCTCGAGCGTCTCGATGACGTCGTCCTCCTCGACGAACGACATCTCGACGTCGAGCTGCGTGAACTCCGCCTGGCGGTCGGCGCGCATGTCCTCGTCGCGGAAGCAGCGGGCGATCTGGTAGTAGCGCTCGTAGCCCGAGACCATCAGCAGCTCCTTGAAGAGCTGCGGCGACTGGGGCAGCGCGTACCACGTGCCGGGCTCGCGCCGGTTCGGGACGAGGAAGTCGCGCGCGCCCTCGGGCGTCGACCGGGTGAGGATCGGCGTCTCGATCTCCAGGAAGTCGCGGGCGTCGAGCTCGCGGCGCATCGTCTGCACGACGTCGTGGCGCAGCTTCATCGCGCGCTGCATCGGCTCGCGGCGCAGGTCGAGCGCGCGGTGGCGCAGCCGCAGCATCTCGTCGACCTCGACGTCCTCGTCGATCGGGAACGGCGGCGTCTCGGCCGTCGCCAGCCGCTCGGCGCCGAGCACCTGCACCTCGATCGCGCCGGTCGGGATGTTGTCGTTGACGTTCGCCTTCTCGCGCTCCACCACCGTGCCGCGCGCGGTCAGGACGTGCTCGGGCCGCAGCGCCTCGGCCAGCGCGAAGGCGGGGCCGCTCGTCTCGGGGTGGAAGACGAGCTGGACGATCCCCGCCCGGTCGCGCAGGTCGATGAAGATCAGCCCGCCGTGGTCGCGGCGGCGATGGACCCACCCGGCGACCCGCACCTCGGTCCCGGCGTTCTCGGCGCGGAGGTCGCCCGCCCAGGCGTCGCGGTACGCGTTGGCGCGCGGAGGCTGCTTCATCCGCGCGCTAGACCAGCTCGGCCAGGAACGAATTGGTCGCGCGCTCGCGCCCGAGCGTGGTGATGCCCATGTGGCCTGGATACACCGTCGTCTCGTCGTCGAAACGGTCGAGCAGCCCGGCGATCGAGTCGGCGAGCGTCTGCCAGTCGCCGCCCGGCAGATCGACGCGCCCGACGGAGCCCTGGAAGAGGACGTCACCGGAGAAGAGCGCCTTCTCGTCCTCGATCGAGTACGTGACGTGGCCGGGGCTGTGGCCCGGCGTGAAGATGACGTCGACGTCGAACCCGGCGAGCTCGAGCCGCTCGCCGCCCTCGACGGTCTCGTCGGCCTCGTACGGCTCGAACCGCCCCATCCCCCAGCGGGCGAAGATCTCCCCGTCCGCGAGGATCGGGACCTCGAGCTTCGGGCAGTAGACCGGCGCGCCCGTCTGGCGCGCGACCGGCGCCACCGCCGCGATGTGGTCGATGTGGGTGTGGGTGAGCAGGATCGCGTCCAGCGTCACGCCGAGCGCGTCGATCGCGCCGATGAGCTTCTCGGCCTCGTCGCCCGGGTCGACCATGACCGCCCGGTCGGCACCGTCGCGGCGGACCAGGAAGCAGTTCTCCTGGAACATCGGCCCGACGGTGAACATGCGGACGTCCATCAGGCCTTCGCCCCGCCGCCGTGCTTCTTGATCCACCGCCGGTGGATCCACATGTCCGTGTAGTACGTGAGCGGCACGTAGAGCCCGAGCATGAAGCAGGACAGGACGGCCGCCTCGTAGACCGGCCGGCGGAAGAGCAGGACGACCAGGACCGCGAAGACCGCCGTGGCGATGCCGGCGCGGTTGAGCGCGCTGCGCCACGTCGGCGGCGTCTCCATGCGGTTGCGCCTGCGCTCCGCGGCGTCCTGCTTGATCCCGCGCTTCTCGCCCTCCTCGGGCCGGCGCCCGGTGCGGCCGCGCGCCTCGACCATGCCGGCGGCGTTGCCGCGGTGCTTCGTGCGCCTGCGCTTCCTCGTCTGGGCCATCGGTCCTCACTCTAGGGCCTCTTCGACGGTGCGGCGGTTCCGCACGGCGATCCCGTCCGGCCACCCCGCGAACGCCGCGGCGGGGGCGAGCCCGACGAGCTCACCCTCGGCCACCGGCGCGTGCCGCTGCACGGCCGCGAGCAGCCGCGCGAGCGGGACCGCGTCGTGGTCCTCGACGTTCGTCGACACCTGCGCCACGCCGCCGCGCAGCCCGATGCCCAGCGCGCGCACGCCGGGCAGCCCGTCCTCCCCTCCCTCGCGCACGCGCGCGGCAACCCGCCGGGCATCGTCGAGCGTCGCGGGCGCCGCCAGCTCGAGGTTGAAGGCGACGAGCGGCGGGCGGGCGGCGACCAGGACCGTGCCGGGGCGCGCGCCGCGCTCGCTCGGGCCGAAGACGGAAGCGAGGCCGTCGAGCCCGCCCGGCCGGCGCAGCTCCGCGCGCGAGCGCCCGCCCGCGAGTGCGCCGTAGAGCTGGACCGGCAACCCCAGCTCGCCGAGCAGATCGGCGGCGACCAGCGCCTCCGCGCACGCCGCGCCGCGCCGGGCACGATCGAGATGGACGACCGGCGCGACGTCGAGCGCGCCGACGTGCGGATGCGAGCCGCGCGGCTCGCGCAGGTCCACCCGCTCCATGACCTCCCGCGCCCCGGCCGCCAGCGCCGGCGCCAGCTCGCCCGGCTCCCCCGCCAGCGTGAAGACCGAGCGGTGGTGGTCGGCGTCGGCGTGCACGTCGAGCAGCCGCGCGCCGGTCGAGGCGAACGCCGCGCCGATCGCGCGAACGGCCTCCGGATCGCGCCCTTCCGAGACGTTCGGAACCGCCAGGAGCGTCGTCACGACGGCGCCCCACCGCAATTCCGAGCCCCTTCATGCGTTGGTGAGGGCATGCCCTCCAAGATTCGCACGCGCAGACAGCGTGTCGCCGAGCGCGCGGGCCTGGCCCTCGTCGCGCTCCCGCTGCTCGCGGTCCTCGTCTCCCTCGTCGGGATCTCCGGCGCCCAGGAGTCCCGTCCGGACGTCATCACCTCCGAGAACGTCAAGTTCATCAAGAACTTCCCCGAGGCGAGCGACGGCGTCGGCGCGCGCGTGATCGGCAACCGCCTCTTCGTGACGACGACGAAGGACCTCGTGGTCTACGACGTGAGCGACCCGCCGAACCCGGTCAGGCTGGGCGACATCAACGCGAACATCTCCTTCGAGAACGAGGAGGTGCCGACCAACGGCAAGGTCCTCGGCGTCTCCGGGCAGATCGGCGGCTGCGCGCCCGTCGGCGGAACGCCCGCGATCGCGGACAACTGCCTCGTCATCTACGACGTGTCGAAGCCGGAGGCGCCGGTGGTGGCCGACGTCGTCCCGTTCGCGGGCGACCACACCCACACGTGCGTGTTCGACTGCACCTACTTCTACGGCTCGTCGGGCACGATCGTCGACGCTCGCGACCCGTACGACGCGAAGGTCGTCGAGGACGCCGAGGGCGCCGCCGTCAACTGGCAGGACCCGATGGGCGACCTCGCCGAGGGCTGCCACCACCAGAACGAGATCCGCCCCGGCGTCCTCGCCGCGGCGTGCCAGCCGATCCACGTGGTGAGCCTCAACCCCGAGGACGGCGGCTCGATCACGAAGCCGGCCACCCTCGCGAAGTACACACATCCGCTCCAGCCGCGTGAGGATCCGCCGTACTACAGCCACCTCGGCCCGCCCGGCGAGGGCCTGGTGTCGCGGTTCATCCACGGCGTCCGGTGGCCCAACCAGGGCGCCGACAAGTTCGTGCTCGCCGGCGGCGAGACGAACTTCCAGGCGCGCTGCCACGACCGCGTCGGCAAGTTCGAGGTCTTCGACACGACACGGCCGTCGCCGCAGGGCTCGTGGACGCAGACCGACGAGATCTGGCCGCAGAACGGCAACTACGGCGAGTCGGGTCGCGGCCAGACGCAGATCCTGGGCTGCTCGGCGCACTGGTTCGAGGAGCACCCGACGTTCAAGAACGGCGGGCTCGTCGCGCTGGCCGAGTACGAGCAGGGGACGCGCTTCCTCCAGATCACGCCGGAGGGCGAGATCGTCCAGCTCGGGTACGCGCTGCCCATCGGCGGCTCGACGAGCGCGCCCCACTGGGGCCCGGACGGCCGCACCGTCTACAACATCGACTACACACGCGGGCGGGACGGGCTGCGCTACGAGGGCCCGCTCGTCGTGCCCGACGACCAGGGCAACGTCGAGCGCCCGCCGCAGGCCACCGCCCCGGGCGAGCAGCCGCTGCCCGAGTCCGGCGCCGCGAAGCTGGCGGAGGGCGCTCCGCAGCCCGCGCCGGTGGCGTGCCAGTCGAACGCCGGTTTCACCCGGTTCTCCGCGCAGCGCGACCGGCTGTCGATCGCGCGCCGCCAGCAGAAGC
>DASZDF010000391.1:0-2493 GCA_035942275.1 Solirubrobacteraceae bacterium
CACTACGGCAACTCGATCGGCGTGCCCACCGTCGGCGGCGAGGTCTACTTCGAGGCGCCGTACGAGCAGAACTGCCTCGTCAACGCGATGGCGCTCGGTCTCGCGGAGGGCTCGCGCCTGATCCGCAGCGCCGCGGCCGGCGTCGGGAACGTGCTGGTGCTGTTCGGCGCCTCGACGGGGCGGGACGGCATCGGCGGCGCGTCCGTGCTGGCGAGCGCGGAGCTGGGGGAGGCCGACGAGGACAAGCGCCCCACCGTCCAGGTCGGCGACCCGTTCGAGGAGAAGAAGCTGCTCGAGTGCTCGCTCGAGCTGCTCAAGCAGGGCCTGCTCGTCTCGCTCCAGGACCTCGGCGCCGCGGGCCTGACGTCGTCGGCGTCGGAGATGGCGTCGAAGGGCGAGGTCGGCGTCGAGATCGACGTCGCCGCGGTGCCGCTGCGCGAGCCGGATCTCGAGCCGTTCGAGATCATGGTCTCCGAGTCGCAGGAGCGGATGCTCTGCGTCGTCGAGCCGGCGCGGGTCGACGAGGTGCTCGCGCTCTGCGACAAGTGGGACGTCCACGGCACCGCGATCGGCACGGTGACCGAGACCGGTCGGGTCGTCGTGCGTGACGGCGAGCGCCTCGTCGGCGACATGCCGGTGGCCGCGCTGGTCGACGACTGCCCGCTGTACGACCTCGAGCCGGCCCGCCCGTCCGCGCCGCTCTACGCCACGCCGGCCGCGACCCTTGCCGCCGGCGCCTCGCCGCGCGAGACCCTGCTCGCGCTCCTCGCCTCGCCGAACATCGCGTCGCGCCTGCCGCTCTTCCAGCAGTACGACTGGATCGTCCAGTCGCGCACGGTCCGCCGCCCCGCGGAGGCCGACGCCGCCGTGCTGCGGCTGCCGAACGGCCGCGCGGTCGCGACGTCGATCGACGGCAACGGGCGGCGGGTGGCCGCCGACCCGTACCACGGCACGATCAGCGTGGTGCTCGAGTGCGCGTCGAACCTCGCGTGCGTCGGCGCGGAGCCCCTCGGCACGACGAACAACCTGAACTTCGGCAACCCCGAGAAGCCGCACGTCGCGTGGCAGCTCAGCGAGGCGGTGCGCGGGATCGGCGACGCGTGCCGCGCGCTCGACGCGCCGATCGTCGGCGGCAACGTGTCGCTCTACAACGAGGCGGCCGAGGGGCCGATCTACCCGACGCCCGTCATCGGGATGGTCGGCGAGGTGCCCGACCCGTCACGCGCCGGGCGGCTCGGCTTCGCCCGGGAGGGCGACGTCGTCGCCCTCGCCGGCCCGTTCCGCCCGCACCTGCCGGCCTCCGAGCTCGCGAAGCTCCGCGGCGAGGCGCTGCCCGACGGCCTCCCGGCGCCGGACGTCGCGGCGGTGCGAGCGGCGCAGGAGGCGATCCGCGACGCGGTCCGCGGCGGCGAGCTGTCGAGTGCGCACGACGTCGCCGAGGGAGGCTTCCTCGTCGCGGTGGCGGAGTGCTGCCTCGCGGGGGACGTCGGCGCGGCGCTCGACCTGAGCGCGGGCGGCGAGACGGACCGCCTCCTCTTCGGCGAGGCCCCGGGCGGCTTCGTCGTCTCCGGGAGCGAGGACGCTCTGCGCCGCCTCGGCGAGCGCGTCGAGGTCGACCTCCTCGGCCGCGTCGGCGGCGACCGCCTCGAGGTGACGCTCGGCGGCGGTCGGATCGAGGCGCCGCTCGCCGAGCTGCGCGAGGCGCACGCCGCGCTCGCGCCGCTGTTCCGGTAGAGCGACCTACGCGGCGAGCAGCCGCAGCGCCTTGCGGGCGTCGACGTTCGCCTGCGCGACCAGCGCGCGGTTGACGTCGGACCGCACGCGGTGGCGCGCGATGGAGACGACCTCGGCGGCGATGTCCGCGTCGCGGATCCGCGACTCCGCCCCGACGAGCTGCTCGTGCGTGGAGGCGAGCGTCCCCATCGCGTACTCGAGGCGGTTCTGGAACGCGCCGAACGCTCCGCGGTACTCGGAAACCGCGTTGATGGCCGCGTCGAGGCGGGCGATCGGCGGGCCGCCGGGCGTCGTGAACGTCGTCGTCGTGGTCACGATCGTCGCGCCGCCGCTGGTCGTCGCGTTCCCGTTGCCGTTGCCGTTCCCGTTGCCGCCGGCGTTGCCGTTGCCGTTGCCGCCGGCGTTCCCGTTGCCGCCGCCGTTTCCGTTGCCGTTCCCTCCGCCGTTCCCGCCGGTGGTGGTCGTCGTCGTGGTCGTCGTGGTCGTCGTGGTCGTCGTGGTCGTCGTCGTCCCGGCGCCGTCGAGCGCGAAGATCTCGGACGCGACCAGGTCGGCGAGCTGCGGGAGCATCGCCGCGATCCCGTCGCCGTCCTCGGTGCCGACGTGGACCGTGAGGGTCCCCCCGGCGAGCAGCTTCCCGCCGTTGAAGTTCGTCGCGGCGGTCAGGCGCACGACCTCCTGGCGGAGCGCGTCGGCCTCGGCCTGGGCGGCGGCGCGGTCGCGCGCGGTCATCGTGCAGTTCGCGTACTGCACGGCCAG
>DASZDF010000392.1:0-15361 GCA_035942275.1 Solirubrobacteraceae bacterium
TGCCGATCGCGCGCGTCGCGGCGGCGCAGGCGACGATCGCGCACGGGGGCTAGTCCGCCGCCGTGCGCCCTGAGACAATCAGGGACGTGCCAGCGACCGCCGCCAGCTCCGAGTTCCACGACCGCCTCCAGGCCTGGGAGGAGGCCGAGCTCTCCCCGCTCGCGGCCCGCTCCTACCCCGCCGTGCGCGAGCGCGAGGAGGCCGACTGCGGGCTGCGCACGCCGTTCCAGCGCGACCGCGACCGGATCGTGCACTCGAAGTCGTTCCGGCGCCTGAAGCACAAGACGCAGGTGTTCGTGGCGCCCGAGGGCGACCACTTCCGCACGCGGCTGACGCACACGCTCGAGGTCGCGCAGATCTCGCGGACGGTCGCGCGGGCGCTCGACCTCAACGAGGACCTGGTCGAGGCGATCGGGCTGGGGCACGACCTGGGGCATCCGCCGTTCGGGCACATCGGCGAGGCGGCGCTCGACGCGTGCCTGTCCGAGTGCTTCGGGCGCGGCTTCCGGCACTTCGAGCACTCGCTGCGGGTCGTCACCGTGCTCGAGCCGCTGAACCTGTGCGCGGACGTGCGGGACGGGATCCTCTGCCACTCGGGGCGGGCGCCCATGCCCCGGACGCTCGAGGGGCGGATCGTGCGGCTCGTCGATCGCGTGGCCTACATCAACCACGACATCGACGACGCGCTGCGGGCGGGGGTGCTCGTCGAGTCCGACCTGCCGGCGGACGCGATCGCCCGCCTCGGCCCCGACGGCTCGTCGCGGATCGACCGGCTCGTCCACGACCTGGTCGAGCACTCCGCCGTCGCGGGCGACATCGTCCAGGGTGCCGAGGTCGGCTCCGCGATGTCGGAGCTGCGGCAGTTCATGTTCGACCGGGTGTACCTCGCGCCGGCGGCGCGGCGCGAGGCGTCGAAGGTCGAGGGCGTGATCCGGGCGCTGTTCGCGTGGTACGTCGAGCATCCGGAGCGCCTGCCGCCCGGCGACGGCGACGTCGCGCAGCGGGTGACGGACTACATCGCGGGGATGACCGATCGCTACGCGACCCGCGCGTTCACCGACATGGCGGTGCCGATCGGGTTCGTCGTCTGATGGCGGGCCGGTACACCGAGGACTCGATCGAGCGCGTCCGCGAGGCGATCGACATGGTCGACCTCGTGGGGTCGAAGACCGAGCTGCGGCGGGCGGGGGTCGCGCGGCTCGAGGGCCTGTGCCCGTTCCACGACGAGCGGACGCCCTCGTTCGGGATCGATCCCGTCAAGAAGCTCTACCACTGCTTCGGGTGCGGGGCGGGGGGCGACGCGATCAACTTCGTGCGCGAGACGGAGGGCGTGGACTTCGTCGGCGCGATCGAGCTGCTCGCCGACCGGTACGGCGTCGAGCTCCAGGTCGCGGAGGAGGACCCGCAGGAGGCGCGCCGCCGGGCCGAGCGCCAGCGGCTGTTCTCGCTCCTCGACCGGACGGCGTCGTACTACGAGCGCGTGCTGTGGGAGGCGCCGGAGGCCGCGTCGGCGCGCGCGTACCTGGAGTCGCGCGGTCTCTCGCGCGAGTCGCTCGAGAAGTTCCGGGTCGGCTACTCGCCGTCGGCCTGGGACCGGGTGATGATGGCCTCGCGCCGGGCGGGGTTCTCCGAGGCGGAGCTGCTCGACACCGGGCTCGTGACGCGCAACCGCGAGGGGCGGATCTACGACCGCTTCCGCGGGCGGATCATGTTCCCGCTGTGGGACTCCCGCGGGCGCGTGATCGGGTTCGGCGCGCGGGCGATGGGCGAGGAGCGCGGGGCGAAGTACATCAACACGCCCGAGTCGCGCCTGTTCCACAAGGGCAACGAGGTGTACGGGGCGCACCTCGCGCGCTCTGCCGCGGCGAAGAAGCGCGAGACGATCGTCGTCGAGGGCTACACCGACGTGATCGCGCTCCACCAGGCGGGGTTCGAGAACGTGGTGGCGTCGATGGGGACCGCCTTGACGGACGCGCAGGTCAAGCGGCTCGCGATGCTCGCGCCGCTGGCGCGGCTGGCCATGGACGCCGACAGCGCGGGGCAGGAGGCGATGCGCCGGGCCGCGCGCGTCGCCGGCGACGAGCTGGCGCTCGTCGTGGTGGCGCTGCCGAAGGCCCGCGATCCCGCGGACATCGCGCTGTCGTCGCCCGACGAGGTGGGGGGGCTGCTCGAGCGGGCCGTCGACGTGCAGCGCTTCCTCGCGGGCCGGATCCTCGAGACCGCGGACCTGTCGTCCGCCCGGGGGAAGGACGCCGCTCTGCGCGAGCTCGGGCCGCTGTACGCCGAGATCTCCAACCCGGTGCTCGCGGCGGAGGTCCTCGACCTGGCGTCGACGCGCGTCGACCTGAGCGTCGACCAGACGCGCGAGCTGCTCGTCCGCTACCGGAAGGCCGACGCGGGGCCACGCCGTTCGGGGCCCGCGCAGCCGGAGCCGGTGCCGGAGGGGGCGCGACGGGTCAGCCGGCCGCTGTCGGCGGTCGAGGAGATCGAGCGCACGTTCCTGTCGCAGTGCCTCGCGCTGCCGGGCCAGGGGCGGGAGGCGCTCGCGCGGATCGACTTCGAGGAGCACCTGACGTCGTCGTTGCACCGGCGCCTCGCGGCGCACATCCGCGACCACCCGGACGCCCCGCTCGACACCGTTCCCGAGGACGACGACGAGCTCCGCTCCGCCGTCTCGGAGCTCGAGGCCCGCCGCTCGCGAGACATGGCCTCGCCGGCGACCCTCGACGCCCAGCGCCTCCAGCTCGAGCTGCGCCGCCTGACCCGCCGCCTCAACGCCGCCCGTCAGGCGGGAGAGCCGATCGTCACCGAGCTCGCGGCCCAGCGAGAGCAGGTCCAGGCCCAGCTCGACACCGCGATCGAGAGGGCGATGAGCACCTCCTGAGCTACCCTCCTCAACGATCCGCGCGCGCCTGCCGATCATCCGGCGTAGCGCAGTCATCACGGTCCGGGGTAGCTCAATGGCAGAGCGAACGGCTGTTAACCGTTAGGTTGTGGGTTCGAGTCCCACCCCCGGAGCTCATTCGAAGCCGCCCCGACCCGGGCGGCTTCGGTCGTTTCTGGCACCGGCGAACACGTCCTGAGCGATCGTGGCGCATCGGGATTCCACTTTTCCCACCGAGCCGGTGTAGCCCCCGAACACGTGGGGTAGCGCACTGAATGACGCCGAGTCACGTGGCGTCACCGCAGCACCGACTCGAAGGGGGCAGCACCCTGCGCGCGATCGCGTGCTTCCGCGTGCTCGCCTCCGCCTGTCCCACCCACACGGAGGTCCCCAGCACCATGGCAACAAGCGCACGCACCGGCGGTCACGTCGGCTACGAGGATGCGCGGCACCGCGACCGCGGCCGCACGCCGGCCCAGTGGTACTGCCTGCTCGGCGGCGCCGCTCTGCTGCTCGCCGGCATCGCCGGGTTCATCGTCGACGCGACGTTCGACACGGGCGGCGGCATCGACGGCGACAAGCTCATCGCCTTCGAGGTCAACGGCTGGCACAACCTCATCCACATCGCCTCGGGCATCCTGCTCCTGGCGTCGAGCGCGAAGCGCGCCTCCGCGAAGACGGTCGCGCTCCTGTTCGGCGTCGTCTACGGCGCGGTCTCGCTCATCGGCCTCATCGACGGAAACACCGTCCTCGGCCTGATCCCGGTCAACCCGGCCGACAACATCCTGCACATCGCGCTGAGCCTCGCGGGCATCCTCGCGGCCTTCGCGAGCGACGCCGACGACCGCGACCTCAAGGCGAGCACGGCGACCGGCCACGACACGACCGGCCGCCGCGCCGAGACCGCCGCGCCGATCACCGGCAGCGGCACGCAGCGCGGCGAGCGCTTCGAGCGCGGCGACGTCGACCCGCTCACGGGCCGCCCGCGCAGCGAGAGCACCCGCTGACCACGACAACAGGGAACGAGAGGAGAGGCATGGCTTCGATTCCGACGCAGGGCCAGGGCGCCGGCGGACCAGCCGCCGGCACCGGCGGTGCGCAGGGCGAGAGCTCAGGCGCCACCGACCAGGCCCGCGAGAAGGCCGGCGAGGTCGCCGGCCAGGCACAGGAGAAGGCCCAGGAGCTCGCCAGCCAGGCGACCGACCAGGCCAAGCAGGCCGCGGGCCAGGCGAGCGATCGCCTGCGCGAGCAGGTCGACCAGCGCTCCACCCAGGCGGGCGAGCAGGTGACGAGCCAGGCGAGCGACATCCGCACGGTGGCCGAGCAGCTGCGCGAGCAGGGCAAGGACAAGCCGGCGCAGCTCGCCGAGCAGGCTGCGGACCGCGTCGAGGGCGTGGGCTCGTACCTGACCGAGGCGAACGCCGACCGGATCCTGAGCGACGTCGAGGACTTCGCGCGGCAGCGGCCGTGGGTCGTCATCGCCGGCGGCATCGCGCTCGGCTTCGCGGCCAGCCGGTTCCTCAAGGCCAGCTCCAGCGACCGCTACTACAGCCGCACGCCGGACCAGCTCCCGAACCGGACGACCCGTCCCGTGGGCACCACGATGCCCCCGAGCGGTCCCCGGACCGGCGCGCCGCTCCAGCCGACCGGCAACGGCCACGGCATCGACGGCCCCGCGCCGACGACGCCCGGCGGCCCGCCGACCTCGACGGGCGCCCTCTGATGGCAGGCCCGACCACCGATCGTTTCGGCCGGGAAGACGGCGGAGGCGGCACGGGAACCGATCCTCGCGATCAGTCGATCCCCGAGCTGCTGAAGTCGCTCTCGAACGAGACGACGACGCTGGTCAAGCAGGAGCTCGACCTCGCGAAGGCCGAGATGGCGGAGAAGGGGAAGAAGGCAGGCGCCGGCGCCGGCATGTTCGGCGGCGCAGGGCTCCTGGGACTGGGCGCGTTCGGCGCGTTCACGACCTTCCTCATCGCCCTCCTGCAGACCGCCGTGAACCACACGTGGCTGGCGGCGTTGATCGTCACCGCCGTGTACGGCGCCATCGCAGGCGTCCTTGCCCTCCAGGGCAAGAACAAGATCCAGGAGGCGACCCCTCCTGCCCCTGAGCAGACCGTCGAGACCCTGAAGGAGGACGCCGAATGGGCCAAGACCCAGATGCGATCCGGCGCGAGATAGAGCAGACCCGCGAGCGGATGGGCGACACCGTGGAGGCGCTCGGCTACAAGGCCGACGTCCCCTCGCGCGCCAAGGAGAAGGTCTCCGGCACCGTGCAGTCGGTGAAGGAGTCGATCACCGGCGCGGCCGGCACCGTCTCCGACGCCACGCCGAGCACCGGTGACGTCAAGCACGCCGCGAGGCGGGGCGCCGGGATCGCCCAGGAGAACCCGCTGGGCCTGGCCGTCGGCTCGATCGCGATCGGCTTCCTGGCCGGGATGCTCATCCCGTCCACGAACGTCGAGAACGAGAAGCTCGGTCCCATGGCCGACCAGGTCAAGGACCAGGTCAAGGAGACCGGCCAGGAGGCCTTCGACCGCGGCAAGCAGGTCGCCCAGGAGGTCGCCGGGACGGCGCAGGAGAGCGTCCAGCAGGTGAAGGAGGACGTCAAGGAGACCGCGCAGCAGGCGGCCCAGGACGTCAAGGAGACCGCCCAGTCCTCGGCCCAGCAGCAGGGCGAGGAGATGAAGTCCTCCGCCCAGGAGAGCGCGGAGCAGGTGCGCAGCACCGCGACGAGCTGAGCGATCGCCGGGCCGCCCTCCGCTACGGTGCGATCGATGCACCGGAGGGCGGTCCGCACGCTCATCGCCGCGCTCGCCGCGGCGCTCCTCGCGCCCGCCGCCGCGGGCGCTTACGTCGTCAGCCCCGCGACCAACCCGGAGGGCGACGTGCTCGTCTTCGAGGTCGCGCTCGAGGGCATCGAGAACCCCGCCGCGGAGTTCGACCCGCAGGGCCTCGGCGCGACGGAGGGCGTCGACTTCGACGGCGAGCCGGTCGCGCGCGACCCGGTCAGCGGCGAGGTGCGGATCCCCGTTACGGAGGACGATCTCGACGAGGACGACGAGACCCTGAAGATCGTCGGGCCCGGCGGGGACGAGGGGACCGGGACGATCACCGACGACGACGCTCCGCCCGCGCTCTCGATCGCCGACGTCACGGTGCTCGAGTCAGCGGGCGCCGCCGCGAAGGCCACGATCACCGCGAAGAACCCGAGCGAGGAGCAGATCACGATCCCGCTCGCGACGAGCGGCGGCGCGGACCTCTCCGTCCCGGCGTCGGTGGTGCTGCCCGCCGAGGCGCGCTCGGTCGACGTCCCGCTGAACGTCGTCAACGACTTCGACGACGAGCCCGACGAGCCGTTCTCCGTCTTCCTCGGCACGCCGACCGGGGGCGCCGCGACCGTCGCGGACGGGGAGGGCATCGTGACGATCGGCAACGACGACCTGCGGGTGGTCGACGTCATGGACGCGAGCACGCCCGAGGGCGACGCGGGCTCCTCCAACGCGCAGTTCGCCGTGCGCCTCAACGCGCCGACGTTCCGCACGGTCACGGTCCGCTACGCGACCGCCGACGGCCTCGCGAAGGCGCCGGGCGACTACCTCGGCCGCCTGGGCACGCTCACCTTCCCGCCGGGCCACACCGTCGCGCTCGTCGACGTCCCGGTCGTCCCCGACGACCGCCAGGAGCCGGCGGAGGCGTTCGCGTTCATCGTCAGCGACGTCACGAACGCGCGGCCGGGCGACCTTGCGGGCGTCGGCGTCATCGTCGACGACGACAGCCCGACCATGCCGGGCGGCGGCACGACGCCCGCCGACGTGACCCCGCCGCGGATCACGCTGGGCCCGCCGAAGGCGAGCGGGCGCCGCGTGACGCTGCGCGTCTCGTGCCCGTCCTCCGAGGACCGCTGCGCCGGGCGCATCACGCTCTTCACCGTCCCCGACCGCCGCTCGAAGGCGCGTTCGCTGCGCCGGGAGGTCCGCCTCGGCGCGAAGTCGTTCTCGCTGAGCGGCGGCGCGGCGAAGACCGTCGCCGTGACGATCCCGTCGTCGGTCGTGCGGGCGGCGCGCCGGGCGGGCCGGCTGAAGCTCGCCGCGTTCGCGGTCACGCAGGACGCCGCGGAGAACTACGACACCCGCAGCCGCCGCGCGACGCTGCGCTACGGCAGGCGCAGGTCGAGGTAGGGGAAGCCGAGCACCTCTCGCACCCCCGCCGCGGCCCACGCCACCGGGTGCAGGAACCCGGGCCCGTCGTGGACGAACGTGTGCAGCTCGCCGTTCTCGCCGCAGGGGTCGACGTCGTCGGGCAGCTCCGCCGGGTCGTAGCGCCGCCCGAGGAACGAGCGATCGAGGCGCGCCGGGTCGACCGACACGATCACCGCCTCGAACCCCGCGTCCACGATCCGCGCCGCCAGCGCAGCGGTGTCCAGGCCCCACAGCGGGAACAGCGCCTGCCGCCCGGCGGCCGCCATCTTCTCCTCGCGGTACACGCGCAGGTCCTCGAGGAAGAGGTCCCCGAACGCCACCTCGCGGACCGCGTCCAGCGGCGGCGCCGCGAACGCCGCGCGCATCCGCTCCTCGTACTGCTCGTTCGTCGCGAGCGGCGGGATCGGCACCTCCACGAGCGGGATCCCCAGCGCCCGCGACTGCGCGGCGATCAGCTCGCGCGGGACCCAGTGGTGCGGCACGCGGCCGGACGCCTCGTCGACCGTCGTCAGCAGCAGCGCGGGCTCGCGGCCGCTCCGCCGCAGCGCGTGCAGCGCCGCGCAGCAGTCCTTACCGCCGCTCCAGGACAGCGCCAGGCCGCTCAACGCCGAACTCCTCCACGAGCTGGGCCGCGCGCGGCGCTCCGTCGGGCGATCCGATCGCGCGGACGTTGCGCCGGATGCGCTCCGACGCGAGCGCCTTGCGGACCGCCAGCTTCACCCCGCGCGCGCTGACGAGGCGCCGCGGGAGGCGCGTCCCCAGCCCGGCCCAGTCGACGCGCGCGGCGTTCTCGTTCATGTCGCCGGCGGCCGGGCAGCAGACGACCGCGCAGCCGCTCGCCAACGCGCGCGCCACGGTGCCGTGGCCCGCGTGGCACAGGACGGCGTCGCAGAGCGGCATCGTCTTCGCGTACGAGAGCCAGTCGACGACGACGGCGTTGTCGGGCACGCGCAGCGGCGGGTCGGGCTCGCGCCGGTTCCACGTCGCGACGATCCGCACCGGCTCGTCGGCGAGGCCTTCGAGCGCCGCCCGCAGCATCCGGTGCTCGGGGTCCTGCGACGTCGAGGGCGCAACGAGCACGACGGGGCCGTCGCCCGGCGGCGGCTGCACCGCCCGCTCGCCCGGGATCTCCCACAGCAGCGGCCCGACCACGTGCGTGTTCGGGTACGGCTCGGCGCGCGGGTACTCGAGCTCGGGGAGCGTCGCCACGAGGCACAGGTCGCGCGAGATCCCGTTGTGGACGTGGTCGTGCGGCGCCAGGCCGAGCCGCGCGCGGGTCTCGTTGAGCTGGACGCGCCCCTGCTCCAGCCCGCCCTGGACGAACCGGTCGGCCCGCCGCCACAGCGCGCGCCCGGCACGCGTCCGCGGCAGCCGCGCGCCGATCGAGTAGGCGGGGAAGCCGTCCGCGGGGCGCGGGTCGACGTGGGGGACGAGCGTCGCGACCGGCAGCCCAGCCATCTCCCCGGCGAGCGCCGGCGCCAGCGTGATGATGTCCGCCACGACGAGGTCGGGGCGAAGCTCCTCGAGCTGCGGGAGGGTGTCGCGCGCGGCGCGCGTCACCGCCTCGTAGGGCTTCAGCGGGCGCTCCTTCGTCGGGAACACCTGGTACTCCATCGCCGGGACGAACGTCAGCCCCTCGGTCTCGACGTGCTCGCGCCACTTCACCCACGTCTGCACGGCGACGTCGTGGCCGCGCCGCCGCAGCTCGGCGCCGAGCGCGATGACCGGGAACGCGTGCCCGGGGTCCCCGAACGCCGCGAGGAGGACCCGCCGTGACGTCGCGCCCTCCGGAACGGTCACGCCGCGTTGAGCTCGGCGAGCAGGCGCAGCTGCTCCAGGCGGCCCTGCTTGTCGAAGGCCAGCGGCGTGGCGCCGACGGTGTGGACGCCCGCCTCGCGGTACACCTGCAGCTTGTCGCGGATCTTCTCCTTCGGCCCGACGAGCGAGACGGTGTCGATCAGCTCGGCGGACAGCCGCGCCGCGGCCTCGTCCTTCTTGCCCTCGAGGTAGAGGTCCTGGACCTCCTTCGCCTCCTCCTCGAATCCGTAGCGCGTGACCAGCGCGTTGTAGAAGTTCTTCTCGCGCGAGCCCATCCCGCCCACGTAGAGCGCGACGAACGGGCGGATGACGTCGTGCGCGGCCGCCTCGTCGTCGGTGATGAGCACCTGGACGCTCGGGGCGACCCGGAAGCCGTCGAGCGAGCGGCCGGACTTCTGCGCGCCCTCCTCCAGCAACGGCTGGAACTCCTGCACGTGCTCGGGCGAGAAGAACATCGGGATCCAGCCGTCGGCGATCTCGCCGGCGAGCCTCACGTTGTTCGGGCCGATCGCGGCGAGGTAGATCGGGATCTCGTCCTGCACCGGCGCGATCGTCAGCTTCAGCGGCTTCCCGGGACCGTCGGGGAGGGGGAGGTCGATCGTCTCGCCGTGGAACTCGAGGCGCTCGCGCGCGAGCGCCCTGCGCACGACCTCGACGTACTCGCGCGTGCGCTGGATCTGCTTGCCGAAGCGCTGGCCGTGCCAGCCCTCGGCGACCTGCGGGCCGCTCGACCCGATGCCCAGCAGCATCCGCCCGCCGGACAGGTTGTCGATCGTCGCCGCGGTCATCGCGGTCATCGCCGCACTGCGCGCGGGCATCTGGAAGATCGCGCTGCCGAGCTTGATCGTCGACGTCTGACCGGCGAGCCAGCCGAGGATCGTCGCGGCGTCCGATCCGTAGGCCTCCGCCGTCCACACCGAGTCGTAGCCGAGCCGCTCAGCCTCCTGGACGACCTCCTGCTGGTCCTGCGAGGTGAGCCCGAGGCCCCAGTAGCCGATGTGAACGCCGAGCTCCATGTTTCTGCAAGTTGCCTTTCGTGAAGAAGGACTTCAGCGGGTAATGTCCAGGACCCTAATGCGATCGAGGCGCCAGCGACGTATCGAGGACCTCCGCCTGGCGGTGGAGTGCCTGCCGGACCGCACCAAGGCCGCGATGCTCGAGGGCATCGAAGCGAACACGATCATCGTGGGCGCGTACACCGATCGCAGCGGCGGCGTGTGCCCGATGCTCGCCGCCCACCGCCACGGCGGGCGCACGAACCTGCTCGCCTTCGCGAAGGCGTGGGACCGCTTCTGCGGGGCGAAGCGCCCGCGGGTCGCGACCGAGCGCGAGCTGATGATCCTGCGCTCGAACCTCGAGGCGAGCATGATCGGCATCACGCGCGTCGAGTTCGACGCCGCGATCGCCGACCACCAGGCCGCCGGCCGCGCGCGCCGGGCCGCCGAGGCGTCCGCGCTCGGCACGGACTGGATGGACGAGCAGCAGCCCGAGGCTCCCGCCGCTCCGCGCGAGCTCGAGCGCGTCTAGAGCCCCGCGACCTCGTAGCTGCTCGCGTCCGGCTCCGCGATCCGCGCGGTTCGCTTCGCCTCGTTGTTGATCGCGGCGCGCGCGCCGCGGCGTATCTCCGTGTGCGGCGTGATCGTGACCCTGACCGCATCGCCCTCGCGCTCGAGCCGCCAGCTCGCCGCCACGCGCCCGTCGACGGTGACCGTCGCGTCGCCGCTGATGGTGAGCCTCAGCGCCTCGACCTCCGGGCTCATGATCCGCGCGCGGTCCTTGTACGCGAGTAGCGGCTGGTCCCAGTGGGCGAGGAGGCGGGGCGGGAGCTTCGTGCTCGCCGGCGGCAGGGGCGCGTTCGGGAGGTCGAGGAGCTCGGTCCCGTTCTCGTCCTCGTAGGCGACCGTGTCGATCCGCTCCCACGCGGGCGCGAAGTCGCGCTGCGTCGAGCCCGCCCATGCGGCGACGTCGCGCTTCGACGCGGGACCGAAGGCGGCGAGGTAGCGGGTGAGGACGGTGGTGGCGGCGTCGTCGGGGTGGGGGAGCGGGCGCGGGTCGACGACGAAGAGCGGGCGGCGCGGGTCCGCGTAGTGGCCGGCGGGCGGGAGCTGGACCAGCGGCAGCAGCGTGCGAGCGAAGAGCACGGTCGTCCACGGGCCCTCGATCTCGATGTCGTACTGCGCGACGCGCTCGCGGATCTCCGCGTTCGTCCGCGGCGCCTGCGCGAACCACGCGCGCAGCTCCGCGTCGACGCGCTCCTCGTCGAGGTGCGAGTACTTCGTGCGCCACGTCCGCATGCCGCCCTGCCGGACGAGCTGCGCGTACGCGGGGAAGTCGGCCGCGGCGACGAGGTGCAGCGTCCTACGCATGACCGTGGTCTTGACGACCCGGCCCGCGTCGATCGCGCGCTCGAGCCGCTCGCGGGTGAAGCCGTCGAGGCGCGCGGCGAGCGCGAGGTACGGCGCCGGCGGGTGTTGGCCCTGGAGCGGCGTGAGGCGGCGGATCGCCTCGGCCGGGTCGAGCCTCGCGCGTTCCAGCAGCAGCTGCCGCGCGGCGAGCGCGGCGGTCAGCTCCGCGCGGGTGAGCGTCCTAGTCGCGGGCCTGCGGCAGCAGCTCGCCGCCGGGGCGCTGGAAGACGATCTCGGGAATGACGCAGCCGGGGGACATCTTGAGCAGGAAGCGGACCGACTCCGCGATGTCCTCCGTCGTGATCATGTCCTCGGCCGGGACCATGCCCTTCACGAAGTCGGTCATCGGCGTGTCGACGAACCCCGGGCACAGCGCGCACGACTTGATCCCGTCCGCCGCGAGCTCCTTGTTCATCGCCTGCGTGAAGCCGATGACCGCGTGCTTCGTCGCCGAGTACACGCTGAGCCACGCCTCGCCCTGCTTGCCGGAGAGCGACGACGTGTTGACGACGAGCGCGTTGCGGTGCTCGGCGCCGGCCGCGCGCAGCATGTCGATCGCCTCGCGGTAGAAGAGCGGGATCGAGCGGAAGTTCGTGTTGATCTGGATGTCGACCTTCTTGGTCGTCAGATCCCCGACCGCCTCGCCGATCCCCACTCCCGCGTTGTTCATGAGGAGGTCGCAGCGCCCGTACTTCTCGCGGTGGGCGTCGACGACGAGCTTGATGTCCTCCTCCATGCCCAGGTTGCCGCTCACCTGCTGGACGTCGTGGCCGGCGTTCTTCAGCTCGTCGTGCGCGGCCTCGAGCTTCTCCGGCCGGCGGGCGGCAAGGGTGACGCCCCAGCCCTCCTCGCCGAGCAGCCTGGCGACCGCGAATCCGATGCCGCTGGAGGCTCCTGTGACGATGGCTGCGCGGTCCGGCATGGGCTTCGGGGCGGGCACACTACAGTGATCCGCCGTGCCCCGGCCCGTCGCCGTCCTGTCCGTCTGCGTCCTCTTCGCGATGCTTCTGCTGTCGGGCTGCGGGGGGGACGGGGAGGACTCCTCCGACAGCACGAAGAGCACCGCGACGACCGGCACCGCGCCCGCCGTCTCGTTCCCGCGCGGCGGCAACAAGACGATGCGCGCGCTGCGCGCGAGCGCGCCCGAGCAGGCGGTGTTCGCGCCGAGCGTCTCGCAGCTTCGCCCCGGCCGCAACCGGATCGGGTTCGCGCTCTTCGACACCGCGCGCGCGCAGGTCGAGCCTGACGCGGTCGCCGTCTACGTGTCTCAGAACGACGGGCGCCGGCTGCGCGGCCCGTTCGTCGCGCGGCAGGAGTCGCTGCGCGTCAAGCCGCAGTTCATGTCGCGTCAGACGGCGGCCGACCTCGACGACGTCGACTCCTTCTGGGTAGCGGACGTCCCGTTGGAGCGGCGCGGCCAGTACATCCTCACGGCGCTCGTGTCGATCGACGGCGAGCTCGCGTCCACGTCGCAGATCGAGATGCGCGCCGGGCAGCGCGGCGGGCCGCCGGACGTGGGGGAGGAGGCGATCCGCGTCTCCACCGACACCGTCGCCTCGGCCGCCGGGAACCTCGAGTCCATCGACACGCGCATCCCGCCGCTCGCCGAGCTGCACGAGGACGACTTCGCCGACGTGCTGGGCAAGGAGCCGGTCGTCCTCGCGTTCGCGACGCCGCAGCTCTGCCAGACGCGCGTGTGCGGGCCGGTGGTGGACGTCGTCGCCGAGGTGAAGAGCTCGGTCGGCGAGGGCGTGAAGTTCATCCACCAGGAGATCTACGTCGACAACGACATCAACAAGGGGTTCCGGCCGCAGGTGGGGAAGTGGCGGCTGCCGACCGAGCCGTGGACGTTCGTGATCGGGCGTGACGGGCGGGTCGTCGAGCGGTTCGAGGGTGCGCTCAGCGTGAACGAGCTGACGGCCGCCGTCGAGAAGCTGAAGTCGTCCTAGCGGCGGCGCGCCGGTTTCACGTGCGGCGGTGCACGGGTAGCCGTTGTCGCGCCGATGAGCGATGACGACGACACGCGGCACTCCGAGCGCGACGAGACCCCGGCCGAGCGCGCCGACCGGAACATGATGGAGCTGCTCCAGGAGCTCCGCGTGGCGACGACGGGCGTGCAGGTGCTGTTCGCGTTCCTCATGGCCGTGCCGTTCCAGCAGCGCTTCGCCGAGGTCTCCCAGTTCCAGGAGAAGGTCTACTTCGCGACGCTGCTGCTGTCCGTGTCGGCCACGGCGTTCATGATCGCCCCGAGCGCGTACCACCGGCTGAACTTCGCGCAGCGGGACAAGCGCCACATCGTCCAGGCCGCCTCCCGGCTCGCGGTCGTCGGGCTGGTGCTGCTCGCTCTCGCGATGACCGGGGCGGTGACGCTCATCACCGACTTCCTGTTCCAGGAGGGAACGGTCTCGGTGACCGTCGCCGGCACCGCCCTGCTCTTCCTGACGCTCTGGTTCGTCCTCCCGCTCATCCGGCGAGCGCAGAACACCCGAACCTCCTGAGCGTGAGTGGGCCAGGCAGGACTCGAACCTGCGTCATACCGATTATGAGTCGGCTGCTCTGACCAACTGAGCTACTGGCCCGCGGGCTGCCAGCGTAGTGAGCGAGAGTCGGCTGGCGCGGGCTACCGCCGCCGAAGCGCGTCGTCGCTGGTCGATGAGCCGTAGACGTCACGTAGCGACCAGATGCCTTTCCCGGGCCGCCGCGACGCTGAGCCGGAGCTGACACTCGTCCCGGCCGAGCGGGAGCGCGAGTCGCACGAAGCGGCGGCTGCGAGTCATCCCGTCGAACGGATGCTGGATCCGTTGAACGGATGCCGAGGATCGGCTGGCGGTCGCCGCCGCCCGCGGTGCGCTCGCGATACGCCCCGCTACGAGCCATCCCGGTCGCGGCTGTCGCCGCCGGGGTCTAGCCTTCGCGCGCAATGAGGCTCGAACGGAGCGACCTAGAGCTAGAAGTGCTTGTCAGGCGGATTGAGGGCGACGAGGTCGATCTGCAACCCGATTTCCAGCGAGGCGAGATTTGGAATGACGAGCGACGCCGGCGGCTGATCGATAACGTGCTGCGCGGCTGGTACGACCCCTCCGTCAACATCATTAACGACCCGGAGACGAGTCGCGACCTCGTCCTCGACGGGCAACAGCGTCTCGCGGCAATACGGCTGTTCTTCCGCGACGAGCTTCGCGTCGATGGTTACCTGAGCCCGCCCGATCCTGCCCTGCAGGCTCTAGACGGGATGGTCTACAGCGAACTTCCGGAGGACGCACAGCGCCGCGTGCGTCGTTTCCCTCTGACTGTCGTGACGCTCACGAACTATGAGCCGGAAGAGCCGTACGAGCTCTTCTTTCGGCTCAACCAGCACATGGCGCTGACGCCACCCGAGAAGCGGAACGCGCTGTATGGCGAGGCTCGAGATCAAGTGAAGGACGTCGTCGGCCGGCTCACGGAGCAGCAGCTATTGACCAAGGATGTCGTTGGCTTCGCCAATAGTCGCCTCGCCTACGACGACGTGTTCGCGAGAGTCGCGCTGGCACTGCAGACGGAAACGCTACGGGAACCCTTCTCCAACCGGGCGATCGAGGACTTCTACCGCGAGCATGCGTTCTCGCAACGCGTGATCGGCGAGATGGTTACCGCCGCGCAGACCTTCCTGGCGGCTGCACGCGACGTGCGACCAAAACTCAACAAGGCAACTTTGTTCAGTTGGCTCGTCTTCACCTACGCGCTGAACCGGGTAGGCGACACCCTCGAAACACAGTTCCTCGGAGAGTTCGAGCAGCTGCGCCGGGCCGCCAAGTCCTCGCCGAGAGAGCTCCCGTCACCGCTTCACCCGATCGTGCGGACGTACAACGATCGAGCGTCATATCGCGTCAATGACACCCTCTCCGTGTTGCTGCGCGACCTGTCGCTGCATGCGGCGCGGTTGATCCTGGACGGCAGGGGCGATCCGCGCGGCCTCGGCGCGCTTGTGCAACGGCTCGACTCGGCGCCGGCCGATGACGGGGAACAAGAGATAACTCGCTTCCTCGCCGCCACCGAGTGGGACCTTCCGC
>DASZDF010000393.1:0-3256 GCA_035942275.1 Solirubrobacteraceae bacterium
TCGTACGCGCACAGGCGCTGGTCGCGGTCCTGGCCGCCGCCGAGGTAGAAGAGGTCGTGGGCGTCCGGGTCGATCTCGTCGCGCAGGCCCGCGGACGTGACGGTGAAGCCGATCCCGCGCCAGGCGCAGCGGCGCTCGAGCAGCAGCAGGTTGCCGCGGTCGGCGTAGATGTTCATGAGGTCCGGATAGAGGGCGCAGACGCGCAGGTCAGGCACGGAGCAGCGCCACCTCGCTCGCGACGTGGTCGGCGGTCTCGGCGATCGCGCGCGCCGGCTCGGGCCGGAAGCCGAGCGCCGCCGCCTCGGCGTTGAGCCGCTCGACCGTCACCCGGTCGAGGCGGATCCGGTTCTCCTCGACCGTGCGCTCGCCGGCGGGGCCGACGCGCTCGCGCAGGCGCTCGAGCACGAACCCCTCGCCGTCGGCGCGAACGGCGGTCGGGCGGCTCGCGTAGACGACGCCGTCGACCTCGCGCATGTCGGGGGCGACCTCGACCTGGCCCTCGTCGAAATCCTCGATCGTGTTTGCGAGCGCCGCCGCGAGGAGCCCGCCGGGGCGCAGGTGGCGCCGCGCGCAGCGCAGGAACGCCTCGCGGCCGCGCGGGCCGCCGAGGAGCTGGACGGTCTGCATCGGGGCGATGACGAGCGGGAAGCGGAGCGGCAGCGCGAAGTCGCGGGCGTCGGCGACGTGCACCGGCACGGCCGGCGCGCGGCGGCGGAGGGCGTCGAGCAGCTCGGCGTCGACGTCGAGCGCGTGGACGTCGACGCCCCGCCCCGCGAGGTCGGTCGTCACCCGGCCGGTGCCGGCGCCGACGTCGAGCACGGGCCCGCCCTCCGCCGCCGCCAGCTCGCGCCAGAGCGGGAGGTCGGCGGCGTAGGAGCCGCATTCGACGTCGTGCCAGATCACCCCCACGAGCTGCCCGCCACCCCGCGCTCGACCAGCTTCTCGCGCAGCTCGAGCATCGCCGTGTACGTGGGGATCGCGAAGAGCCGCCCGTCGCCGCCGCCGACCGCGGCGTCGAGCGCGCGGTCGAGGTCGGGCTCGACGATGAGCCGGTCCTCCGGCACGCCCGCGTACTTCAGCCGCAGCGCGAGCTCGGGCGCTCGCGTGCCCGCGCACACCGCGCGCCGGACGTGCGGGGCGAGGACCTCGAAGTCGGCGTCCCACACCCACGAGACGTCGCGGCCGTCGGAGGTGCGGTCGTTGAGCACTCCGAGGAGGTCATGCTCGCCCGGCTCGAGCGCCAGCGTGCGGACGACCTCGTTCGCGCCCGCCGGGTTCTTGACGAGCATGATCGACAGCTCGCGCCCGCCGACGGTCACGCTCTCGGCCCGGCCGAACGCGGGCTCCACGGCGGCGAGGCCCGCGGCCACCTCGTCGAGCGATGCGCCGAGCCTCAGCGCCAGCGCCGCGGCGCCGAGGGCGTTGTAGACGTTGTAGAGGCCGGGCAGCGGGAGCTCGATCCGCGTCCTTGCCTCCGGCGTGCGGAGCACGAAGCGCGCGGAGCGGACCCCCCGCAGCTCGACCTCCTCGGCGGCGACCTGCGGCTCCGGCCGGACGCTGTCGCCGGTCGGGCAGTGGTAGTGGCCCAGGTGGCCGAGCAGGACGGCGTCGTAGACGTACGGCCGGCCGCAGCGGCGGCAGTGCTTGGCGTCGGTGGCGTGGGGGAGGCCGGGCAGCGCGACGCTCACGTCGTCGACGCCGAAGTACGTCACGCCCGCCGCTCCGTCCCCCTCGCGCCCCCTGCCGGGGTCCCGCGCGCCGTCCCCCTGGCGCCGCCTCCCGAGGTCCGCCACGGCCGGGTCGTCGGCGTTCAGCACGAGCGCCGTCTCGGGGCTCGCCGCGACGAGCGCCGCCCACCGCTCGACGATGATCTCGAGCTCGCCGTAGCGGTCGAGCTGGTCGCGGAAGAGGTTCGAGAGGAGCACGGCGCGCGGCCTCAGCTGCGGGACGACGCGGTCGAGCCAGAACTCGTCGACCTCGAAGAGGCCGATGTCGCCGCTGCCGTCGAGCAGCGCGCTGGCGACGCCGCCCGCCATGTTCGCCCCGGCGCGGTTGTGCACGAGCCGCACGCCGCGCTGCTCGAGGATCTTCGCGACCATCGCCGCCGTCGTGGTCTTGCCGTTCGTCGCCGAGATCACGCCGCTGCCCTGCGGCAGCCGCGCGGCGAGGGTCCCGATCGCATCCGGCTCGAGGCGCAGCAGGACCTTCCCGGGCAGGCTCGTCCCCCCGCGGCCGGTACGGCGCGACAGCGCGCCGGCGGCGCGGGCGGCGGCGACCGCGAGCCTCATGCGGCGGGGGCGAGGACCCGCAGCGCCGACGGCACGGCGCGGATGGTCGCCGGCGTCTCGCCGATCGGGTCGCCGTCGGCGTAGATCCGGAAGCGCCGCTCGGCGTCGACGCGCAGCTCGCGGGCGCGGAACAGCTCGACGTTGGGGTCGTCGAGGTGCGTGCCCTTGAACACCTTCGGCAGGCCGCGCAGGTACGCGATCTTCGAGGCCTCGGACGTGATGACGACGTCGAGCAGGCCGTCCTCGAGCGAGGCCTCGGGCGCGAGCGCCATCCCGCCGCCGAAGACGCCCGAGTTGCAGGCGGCGACGGCGTAGCCGCGGACCGTCCGCTGCTCGCCGCCATCGGCCGCGAACGAGAGGCCGACCGCCTTCCACGCGGCGAGCGTGCGCAGCGCGGAGTAGACGTAGACGAGCTGCCCGCGGACGAGGCGCGTGGCGTTGGCGAGGTCCTGGCAGTTGGAGTCGAAGCCGAAGCTGGCGATGCCGAGGAAGGTGCGGCCGTCGACCTCCGCCACGTCGACCGTCCGCGGGTCCGCGTGGGCGAGGATCTCGGCGGCGGGGAGCGGCTCGCGCGGGATCCCGAGCTTGCGCGCGAAGTCGTTGCCGCGCCCGCCGGGGAGCACGCCGAGGATGCCGTCGGTGTCCCGCAGCGCGTGCGCGACCGCGCCCGCGAGCCCGTCGCCGCCGTAGCTGACCGCCACCTCGTCGCGCTCGACCGCGCCCTTCGCCAGCTCCATGCCGTGCTCGAGCGAGAGGGTCAGCTCGACGCGGTACTCGAGGTCGTGCTCCTTGAGCGCCTGCTCGACCTGCGGGAGCGCCTTCGCGGTGCGCCCGCCGCCGGCGTTGGGGTTGACGATGAGGCAGAGCTTTCGCACTTCAGGCCTAGGAAAGCAGGAGGGCGGCCAGCGTGGGCGCGACGGCAACGAGGCCGCCGGGCGCAGGAGCGTCCGCGCCGGGGGGCTCCGAGC
>DASZDF010000394.1:0-6722 GCA_035942275.1 Solirubrobacteraceae bacterium
TCGTCCTGCGTCGCGTGCTCATGCGAACAGCCTCGCCCTCGGGTTGCCGTTCATGACCTTCGACAGCTCGTCGACGGCCTTCTCCTGCTCGCGGGACATCTCGTCGGGGACGTCGATGACGAAGCGGTAGTGGATGTCGCCCCGGCCCTTGGAGCCGAGCGTCGGCGGGCCCTCGCCGCGCAGGCGCTGGACCGTGCCGTGCTTCGTGCCGGGCGGGACGCGGAGCTTCTTGCGCCCGCGCAGCGTCGGGACCTCGATCTCCGCGCCGCGCAGGGCCTCCGGGATCGTCAGCGGCACCTCGACCTCGACGTGGTCGCCCTTGCGGCGGAACACCGGCGAGTCGGCGACGTGGGTCACGACGAAGAGGTCGCCCGCTGCGCCGCCGTTGCGCCCCGGCTCGCCCTTGCCCGCGAGGCGGATGCGGCTGCCCTCGCGCACGCCGGCGGGGATCGTCACGCGGTAGCGCTTGACGGTCCGGGTCGCGCCGCTGCCCGCGCAGGTGGGGCACGGGTCCTCGATGATCGTGCCGCTGCCGCCGCACTTCGAGCACGGCTGGGAGATCGAGAAGAGCCCCTGGCCCTGCGACTCGACGCCGCGGCCCTGGCAGCGCGGGCACACCTTCGGCGTCGTGCCGGGCTTCGCGCCGGTGCCGCGGCACGTGGCGCACGTCTGCGACATCGGGACCTGTAGCGAGACCTGCGCGCCCTCGACGGACTGCTCGAAGGACAGCGAGACCTCGGTCTCGAGGTCGCGGCCGCGCTCGGTCTGCGGGCCGGCGGACCCGCCGCGCGCACGGCCGCCGGCGCCGCCCGCGGCCCCGCCGAACAGGTTGGAGAGGATGTCGCTGAACGACCCCGGGTCGAAGCCGGGGCCGCCCGCGGCGCCGCCCTGCGCGAACGGGTTGAAGCCGCCGCGGTCGTACTCCTTGCGCTTGTCCGGGTCGCCGAGGACGTCGTAGGCGGCCTGGATCTCCTTGAAGCGCTCCTCCGCCTTCGCGTCCCCCGGGTTGCGGTCCGGGTGGTACTGGCGCACGAGCTTGCGGTGGGCCTTCTTGATGTCGTCGACCGACGCCTTCTTGTCGACGCCGAGGATCTTGTAGAGGTCCTTCTGGGCCATGGCCGCTACGCCGCCACCACCACACGGGCGGGTCGGATGACGGAGTCGCCGATCCGGTAGCCGGACTGGAAGACCTCGACGATCGTGCCGGTCTCGGCGCCGTCGACCGGCTGCTGGGCCATCGCCTCGTGGACGTTCGGGTCGAAGCGCTCGCCCTTCGGCGAGTAGCCCTCGACGCCGACGCGCCCCATCGCCGCGAGCAGCTCGGCCTGCACGAGGCGGATGCCCTCGGCCAGGTGGTGCTCGTCGCGGTCCGGCGGGGCCTCGGCGGCGGCCAGCGCGCGCTCGAGGTTGTCTAGCGCGGGCAGCAGCTCGCGCACGACCCTCGTCACCCCGCGCGCCTCGGCGAGCCCCTGCTCGCGCGACGCCCGCTTGCGGAAGTTCTCGAAGTCCGCCTGGGTGCGCTGGGCAAGCGCGAGGAACTCGTCGCGCTCGCGCGCCTTCGTCGTGAGCTCGTCGAGATCGGCCGCGACGGCGTCGGCGGCCGGAGCGGCCCCTTCGGAGGGAGCGTCCGCGCCGCTCGGCGGAGCGGCGCCGCTCTGGGGAGCGGTGCCGTCCGGCTGAGCCTCGGCGTTGCGAGCCTCGGTCTCCACCTACCGGCCCTCGTCCACGACCTCGGCGTCGACGACGTCCTCCTCCGCCGCGCCGTCGGTCGAGGCGGCGCCGTTGCCGTCGCCGTCGGGCGCGCCGTTGGCGGCCGCCTGCTCCTGGGCGCGCTGGTACATCGCCTCGGAGACCGCGTGGAAGGCGGTCTGGAGCGCCTCGGCCTTCGCGTTGATCTCGTCCGCGTCGTCCGACGTCAGCGACTCGCGCACGTCCTTGATGCGCTGCTCGATGTCGGTCTTCGAGGACGCGTCGATCTGCTCGGCGAGGTCCTTGAGCTGGCGCTCGGCCTGGTACGCGGCGTTCTCGCCGTTGTTCCGGGCCTCGGCGAGCTCGCGCAGCCGCTTGTCCTCGTCGGCGTGCGACTCGGCGTCGCTGACCATGCGCTTGATCTCGTCCTCGGACAGGCCGGAGCCCGCCTTGATCTCGATCTTCTGCTCCTTGCCCGTCCCCAGGTCCTTCGCGAAGACGTGCAGGATGCCGTTGGCGTCGATGTCGAACGCGACCTCGATCTGCGGCACGCCGCGCGGCGCCGGCGGGATGCCGGTGAGCTGGAACTTGCCGAGCGACTTGTTGTACGAGGCCATCTCGCGCTCGCCCTGGAGCACGTGGATCTCCACCGACGGCTGGTTGTCCTCGGCCGTCGAGAAGATCTCCGACTTGCGGGTCGGGATCGTCGTGTTGCGCTCGATCAGCTTCGTCATCACGCCGCCCTTGGTCTCGATGCCGAGGGTGAGCGGGGTGACGTCGAGGAGCAGGACGTCCTTGACCTCGCCTGCGAGCACGCCCGCCTGGACGGCCGCGCCCACGGCGACGACCTCGTCCGGGTTGACGCCGCGGTGCGGGTCCTTGCCGGTGAGCTCCTTGACCTTGTCGACGACGGCCGGCATGCGGGTCATGCCGCCGACGAGGACGATGTGGTCGATGTTCGCCGCGCCCTTCTCCTTCGCGTCGGCGAGCGCCTGCTTGACCGGCGCGACGACGCGGTTGACGAGGTCGGCGGTCAGCTCGTTGAACTTCGCCCGGGTGAGGCGCTGGTCGAGGTGCTTCGGCCCGCTCTGGTCGGCGGTGATGAAGGGCAGGTTGATCTGCGTCTCCTGCGCCGTCGACAGCTCGATCTTGGCCTTCTCGGCGGCCTCGTAGAGGCGCTGGAGGGCCATCGGGTCCTGCGAGAGGTCGATCGCCTGCTCGCGCTTGAACTCGCCGACCAACCAGTCGACGACCGCCTTGTCGAAGTTGTCGCCGCCGAGGTGGTTGTCGCCCGCGGTGGCCTTCACCTCGAAGACGCCGTCGCCGATCTCGAGCACGGAGACGTCGAACGTGCCGCCGCCGAGGTCGAAGACGAGGATCGTCTGGTCGGACTCCTTGTCGAGCCCGTACGCGAGCGACGCCGCGGTCGGCTCGTTGATGATGCGCTTGACGTCGAGGCCGGCGACCTTGCCGGCGTCCTTGGTCGCCTGGCGCTGGTCGTCGTTGAAGTACGCCGGGACGGTGACGACGGCGCTGTCGACCGTGTCGCCCAGGTAGGCCTCGGCGTCGGCCTTCAGCTTCTGGAGGATCATCGCGCTGATCTCGGGCGGCGAGTACTGCTTGCCGTCGATGTCCACGCGGGCGTCGCCGTTGGGGCCGGAGACGACCTTGTAAGGGACGATCGACTCCTCCTCGCGCACCTCGGCCTCCTTGCGGCCCATGAAGCGCTTGATCGAGAAGATGGTGCGGCCGGGGTTCGTGACCGCCTGGCGCTTGGCGACGGTGCCGCCGAGGCGCTCGTTGCCCTGCGTGAACGCGACGACGGACGGCGTCGTGCGCCCGCCCTCGGCGTTCGGGATGACGGTCGGCTCGCCGCCCTCGAGGACGGCCATGCACGAGTTCGTCGTGCCGAGATCGATTCCGATGGTCTTGCCCATAGTGGGTTTCGCTTGCTCCTGTGGGACGTGAAAAATCTGCGTGAGAGTATGGCAGATCTTTCGAGCCCTTCAAGGGCGGCGCTCAGCGCGTGCGGCCGCGCTGCTCGACGGTCTCGCGGACCAGGCGGAAGCCGCGCGCCTCGTAGTTCCCGCGGGCGTGCGGGCCGTCGAGCTCGCACGTGTTCACGGTGACGCGGTCCGGGCCGAGCTCCCACGCGCGCTCGACGACCCGGGTGAGGAGGCCGCCGCCGAGGCCGCGGCCGCGGAACGGGGCGAGGATCCCGAAGAACGCGACGTCGACGCTGCCGTCCTCGCGGGGGTCGAGCTCCGCGTAGCCGGCCGGCGTGCCGCGGTCGTGGACGATCCACAGCTCGGTCCGCTCCGCCCACGCCTGCCACTGCTCGGCGCTCCAGGGGAGGCGGTCGATCCAGTCGAAGTCGCGGCCCACCTCGACGTAGAAGAAGCGGTTGAGCGCGCCGAAGGGGACGGCGGAGAGGCGTGGCTCGCCGGGGCCGGCGCGCTGGACGAGGTCGACCCGCGATCCCATCTCGAGGTACCAGACCCTGGTCGGGCTCAGACGCGGCTGCTCGGACACGACCTGCGCAGGATGCACCGCTCGCACGCCGGGCGCTGCGAGTGGCAGGTCCGGCGGCCGTGGCGGAGGAGGTTGACGTGCAGCTCGAGCTCGGCGCCGTGCGGCGTGATCTCGAGCATCCGGTCGTGGAGGACGTCGAAGCTCGCCTTCTCGGGGAGCAGCGCCAGCCGCGTCCCGACGCGCGAGACGTGCGTGTCGACCGGGACGTCGCGCGCGCCGAAGCTGAAGAGGAGCACGCAGGCCGCGGTCTTGCGGCCGACGCCCGGGAGCGCCGTCAGGTAGTCCCTCGCGGTCGCGACGTCCGCGCGCGCAAGCGGCGCGAGCGGGTCCGCCCCGCGCCCGTCGGGCGGCAGCGCTGCGGCCGCGAGCGGGTCCGCCCCGCGCCCGCCGGGCGGCCGCTCCGCGATCGCCTCGAGGATCGCCTGGATGCGGACGCTCTTGACCTTCGAGATCCCGCCCGGCCGGATCGCCTCCTCGACCTCCTCGACCGGCGCGTCGCGGACGGCGTCCCACGACACGCCCCCCGGCGCGGCTCCGCAGGGGTCCGGCGAGTCGCCGAACCGCTCGCGCAGGCGCAGGTAGGCGACGTCGCGGTTGCGGTCGTTCGTCGACTGGCTCAGTACGGTGAGCACGAGCTCGTCGAGCGGCGCGAAGTGCGGCGGCATCGCCGGGACGCCGTAGACCGAGCGCAGGCGCGCGCGGATGCGCGTCAGCCGAGCGCGCCCCACCGCTCCGTCGCCCGCGCGCCCTCGACCACGGCGTCGCGCAGGGCCGCCGCGATCGCGGGCGGATAGAAGCGGGTCGCGGCCAGCCCGGCGATGACCGTCCCCATGAAGACGTCGCCGGCGCCGACCGTGCTGATCGGGTGCGCGGGCTCGCCCGGCATGTCGAGCCTCATCCCGCCGCCCCGCACGACGGCGCCGTGCTCGCCGCGCGTGACGACCGCGTGCTTCGCGCCCGCCGCCAGCAGGCCGTCGACCGCGGCCTCCGGATCGTCCTCGCCGGTGAGCAGGCGCGCCTCCTCGCCGTTGCACTTGACGAGGAACGCGTCGCGGACGAGCCCGCGCGCCTCGCTCGCCGCCTGGGCGGGCTCCGGCCAGCGGTGCAGGCGCAGGTTGGGGTCGACGAGGACGGGCTTGTCCTGGGCGAGCGCGCGCTCGCGCGCGCCGAGCGTCAGGGCCCGCTCGCGCTCGCCGACGAGCGTGTTCGAGGTCACGAAGAGCGCGTCGCAGCGGTCGACGGCCTCGTCGAGCCGGCCCTCCAGCGCCTCGATGACCGCCTGGATCGTGTCGCCGTAGATCGCGTACGACGGCTCGCCGCGCAGGTCGACGGTGACGAACGCGACCGGCGTGAGGACGCCGGGGACGAGGTCGAACCAGTCCAGGTCGACCTTCTCGGCGGCGAGGCGGTCGCGCAGCCAGGTCCCCCACGGGTCGTCGCCGGCGCCGCCCGCGAGGGCGACCCGGGCGCCCTTGCGCGCCGCCGCCACGGCGACGTTCGCGACCGCTCCGCCGAAGTGCGGGACGAAGGCGTCGGCCTCGTTCATGTGCGACACCGGCCGCTCGCAGATGAGGTCGACCAGCGCCTCGCCGAGCAGGAGCGTGCGCATCGCGGTCGAAAGCTAGCCCCTGGCGCCTGCCGGCGGCTCACGCCGGAGGTGTCCGCTAGGGTCCCCGCTCTTCCGCCCTGGTGGCCCACATGCCGCCTTCGCCTTCCGACGAAGGGAGCAATGGACCCATGCGCTTTCGCCGCGCGGCCGCAGTCGCGGTCGGTCTGACAACACTTGGCACGACGACGCCCGCGTCCGCGCGGGCCGAGTCCCCGACGCACGACGCCGTCGAGCGCTCCGTGGTCCGCAAGCTGAACTGGATCCGTGCGCACAGCGGCATCCGGAAGCTGCGCGCGTCGCGGGGCCTCGCCCGGGCGGCGGACGTCCAGAGCAGCACGATCGCCTCGACCGGGGTCTTCGCGCACGGCGACGTCCGCGGCCGCGTCGCGCGGTTCGTCCGCGCGCGGGAGTTCGGCGAGACGCTCGCGTGGGTGCCGCCGTCGCAGGCGTCGGACGTGGGCGCCGTCGTGCGCACGTGGATGGCGTCCGGAGCGCACCGCGACGCGCTGCTCTCCGGGCGGTTCGCCCGCATCGGCGTCGCGCGGCGGGCGGGCAGGATCGGCGGCGCCGCGGCGGTCGTCTTCACCGTCGACCTGGCGAGCGCGCGGTAGAGGGCCACCGCCCCTCCTGGATCGTCCCGACGGCCGTCGCCGCTCTCGGCGCGGCCGTCTACCTCGTCGCCGACCCTCCGAGCGCCGACCTCGCCGCGGCGCGCTTCCGCGCCGACCTCTTCGAGCGCGAGGGCTTCACGCTCTTCTCGACCGCCTGGTACGGCGGGCACCACACGCCGGGCTACAGCGTCCTGTTCCCGGCACTGGGCGCGCTGCTCGGGCCGCGACTCGTGGCCGCCGTGGCGGCCGTCGCGGCGACCGCGTTCGTGTCGGCGCTCGCC
>DASZDF010000395.1:0-4669 GCA_035942275.1 Solirubrobacteraceae bacterium
GCGGGACCCCATCGGGACCCCATTCGGATCTTGCGGCTGGTGTGGCGAAGTCCGGGTTCTAGCGTGTGGCAGGGACTTCGCGAGACGCCGACGGCCGGATTCGAACCGGCGACCCCTTCATTACGAGTGAAGTGCTCTACCAGCTGAGCTACGTCGGCGGGGGTCGTCAGCTTAGCGGCGGGTGGGCTGGGAGCTCGCGCCCGCGTTACGTTTCGCATCGTTGTAGCGTTGCTTGCGGAGGAGCGATTTCCCGTGCCCATCTTCGAGTGCTCGCGTTGCAACGACATGACGTACTCGTCCGCCGCGACGAACGTCTCCGCGTGCCCGCAGTGCGGCGCCGAGCGCAAGCGCCTCGTGCACGACGCGACGTCGTTCGCCGAGGCGAAGACGATCCCGCGCGCGACGTCCTACGGGGACCACTCGATCGCGATCTTCGACGACTTCGCGCAGGTGGCGCCGGTCGCGACGCAGTTCATCGACCAGGCCGTGCTCTCCGGCGGGCTCGTAATGGCGGCCGTGCCGCAGGACCTCGAGGACCTCATCCTCGACCGCCTCCACCCCGACGACCAGGTCGGGATCTTCTGGGAGCCGCCGAGCGACACCTACGGGCCGACGTTCGGGCCCGAGCAGGTCATCGACCGCTTCCGCGACATCGCGGAGGCCGAGGAGCGGCCGGTGTTCGTCCTCGGCTGCGCCGACGAGCCGATCCAGAACTTCACCTCGCGCGAGGGGTGGACGGAGTACGAGCGGCTCGCGCACGAGCTCGCGGTCGAGTACGGGATGACCGTCCTGTGCCTGTACGACGTCCGCCTCCACGACCCGGTCATGCTCGAGGCCGGCCTGAAGACGCACGGCCTGAAGGTCGACACGGAGGAAGGCGACCTCCTGCGCAACGACGAGTTCGACTACGAGCCGCCGTCCTCGCCGAGCAGCACGTAGCGGACGTACGACTCGCAGACCGCGTCGTCCTGGCGCAGCATCCAGATCTCCTCGCGCGGGAGCGGGTCCTGCTTCAGCAGGACGTGCTGGACGAAGCTCGCGCGGATCGAGCGCGGCTGCCGCAGCATCCACGCCTGCTGGCGGACCTCCTCGTCGTCGCGCCCGAACACCTCGTCGACGAACGAGCGCCGCAGGTCGCGGGGCTGGCGGAGCATCCAGCGGGCCTCGCGATCGGGCGCGAGCGGGATCGCCGCGCGGGCGACCGCGTCGGGTGCGAGGAGGAGCGATCTCTCGGCGGCGGAGGCCACGGCGGGCGAACACGGTAGAACGCAGGGCCGCATGAGCCGGCCCACGTTCGACCTCCAGTCGCACTCCATCCACTCCGACGGCGCGCTGCCCGCCGGCGAGGTGGTGCGCCTGGCCGCCGAGGCCGGCGTCGAGCTCCTCGCGCTGAGCGACCACGACACGGTCGACGGCGTCGACGAGGCCCTCCAGGAGGGCGCGCGGCGGGGCGTCCAAGTCGTGCGCGCGGTCGAGATCTCCGCGGTCCAGGCCGAGTACGAGGACCTCCACATCCTCGGCTACGGCATCGACCACACCGACGAGCACCTGCGGACCGAGCTCGCGCGCTACCGGGGCGACCGCGAGGCCCGCGCCGACCGGATGCAGCGGGCGCTCGAGGAGCTCGGGTGGGAGATCGACGAGACGGTGCTCGAGCAGCGGGCGAAGGCGGGGAAGCCGATCGGCCGCCCTCACCTGTCGGCGGCCGCGTTCAACCACCCCGCGAACCGTGCCCGGGTCGAGGAGGAGGGCTTCGCGAGCTTCTCCGACCTCCTCGTCGCCTACCTGATCCCGGGAGGGCCGGCGTACCGGGCGCGCACGTTCCCGACGGTTCAGGAGGCCATCGACCTCATCCACGCCGCCGGCGGCGTGGCCGTGTGGGCGCACCCGTTCTGGGACATCAAGGCCGACCCCGCGGTCCTGGCCACCGTCGACCGCTTCGCCGACCAGGGCATCGACGGCGTCGAGGTCTTCTACGTCGCGCACACGAAGGAGCAGACGCTGCTGCTCGCCGACCATTGCGAGGCGAAAGGACTGCTGACGACCGGCTCCGCGGACTTCCACGGCCCCGACCACGCCCACTTCGCCGCCTTCCGCGCCTTCGAGCTGCACGGCCGCGAGCCGCGCCTCGGTCAGATCGCGGCCAGCCGGTAGGCGAGCTGCTCGAGCGCGAGCTCCTCGCTCACGTTGAGATCGAAGCGCCGCCGGGTCTCCTCCACGTACTCCTGGCCGAGAACGAAGTGGCGCGCGGCGACGTCCTCGCGCAGCGCGTCGAGGCGGTCGCCGTTGTGGACGAGGTCCTCCGCGCCGGCGGCGACGCAGGCCAGGTCGCGCAGCCACAGGCCGACCAGCTCGAGCCCGTGGTCGAGCGCCGCCTGGGTCGCGCGGCGCTGCGCGCGCCGCAGCCGCTCCGCCCCCTCGCGCTCGACGCGCTTGCGCTCCTTCTTCGGGACGAGCTCGACCTCCTCGGCCGTGCGCGCCTCGACCTCGCCGCCTGCCTTCGCTCCCAGCTCCCGCGCCCGCTGGAGGAGCGGCGCCGCGACGAGGGAGCCGCCGAGCGCGCCGCGCGCGAAGGCCTCCGCCCCCGCCCGCAGAGCCGGGCCGTCGCCGAGCGCCAGCGCGAGCGCGCGGTCGAAGTCGCCGAGGGAGAGGCGCGCGCACGCGTCGGCCTGCGGCGGCGGAACGCCCTGACGCTGCAGGCGCTCCGAGAGCGCGGCGGGCGACGGCGCGTCGAAGCGGACGCGCTGGCAGCGCGACGCGATCGTCGGCAGCACCTTCCCGGGCCGCTCGGTCAGCAGCAGCAGGTGCGCGTAGGGCGGCGGCTCCTCGAGCGTCTTGAGCATCCGGTTCGCGGCCTGGTCGTTGAGCGTGTCGGCCTGCTCGACGACGAACACCCGCCGCCGCGCCTCGAACGGCGTGTGCGACGCCGCGCCGACGATCGCCTCGTTCACGTCGCCGACGAGCAGCCCGGCGGAGCTGGTGGGAGCGACCCAGGTCAGGTCGGGGTGGGCGCCGCTGTGCGTTCGGGCGGCGGCGCCGGCCGGATCGGGCGCGCCCTCGGACAGCAGAGCGGCCGCGAACGTCCGCGCGACGTCCTCCTTGCCGCTCCCGGCCGGGCCCTCGAAGAGGTAGGCGTGCGACGGCGTTCCCTCGGGCGGCACCGCGCCGCCGAGGACCGCCGCGGCGTGAGGGTGGTGCTCCGTCCCGGCCAACACTGTTTTGATGCTACGAGGTGCTGATCACGATCGAAGGCCTCGACGGGGCAGGGAAGACGACGCTGGCCCGCTCCCTGGGCGAGGCGCTGGACGCCGAGGTGCTCCGGGAGCCCGGCGGCGTCGAGCTGGCCGAGCGGATCCGCGCGCTCGTCACCGACCCCGCCCTCGACGTCGACCCCAAGGCCGAGGCGCTGCTCTACGCGGCCGCCCGCGCCCAGCTCGTCGCGACGAAGGTCAAGCCGCTGCTCGCCGACGGCGCGACCGTGATCCTCGACCGCTTCGTCGACTCGTCCCTCGCCTACCAGGGCGGCGCGCGCGGGCTGGGGATCGACGCGGTGCGGGCGATGAACGACTTCGGCCTGGCTCCCGACGTCACGTTCCTGCTGCGCCTCGACCCCGAGCAGGCGCGCGCGCGGCGCAGCGGCCCGGAGGACCGCCTCGAGCGCGAGCCGGACCGCTTCTTCGCCGCCGTCGCCGCCGCGTACGATGCCCTGGCAGAGGCCGAGCCGGACCGGTTCCGCGTGCTCGACGCGACCCTCCCGCCCGACGCGGTGCTGCGCGCGGCGCTGAACGCCCTGCCCGAAACCTAGACTCCGCGCCCGGATGCCCCAGTTCGAGGTCGAACGGTTCGAACGGGTCTCGGCCACGGCGGAGACGACGCTGCTGCGCATCTCCGGCCGCTGGCGCGCCGAGCAGCGCGAGCGGCTGAGCCCGCCGATGCTCGTCGTCGACGACGGCAGGCGGACCCACCGCCTCGCTCCCCTGCCCGGCCCGGACGACGCCGCGCCGCTCGCGGGACCGGACGGTCCCGAGTGGCGGGCGGCGTTCAGCGCGCCCGCGGGGCTCGTCGACCAGCCGCGAACCGTCTACGCGCTCGACGCCGGCGGCGGCCGCATGGTGGACCTCCCCCAGCCGCAGGAGCGGGGGAAGGCGCAGACCGCCGCGGCGGCCCGTGTCGCCGAGCCCGAGCGCGCCGAGCGCCGCGCGAAGCAGCACGCGCGCGAGCTCGAGCAGCTCACGCACGCGCTCGCCGACACCCAGCAGCAGCTGCGCTCGACGCGGGTCGATCTCGACCGCGCGCGCGAGGAGTCGCGCGAGCGGGTCGCCGAGGCCGACGAGGGCCGGCGCGCGGCCGAGGCACGGCTGCGCGAGGCCATGCGGGCACTGGAGCGCGCGGACCGGATCGCGCGCGAGCGCGACGAGGCCGTCGTCTCGGCGCGCGGGGCGCAGGACCGCCTCCAGCGCGCGCACGCCCGCGCGGAGAAGCTCGAGGAGGCGCTGCGCGAGGCGCGCGGCGAGGCCGGCGCCGCCAAGACCTCGGTCGATCGGGTCTCCGAGCTCGAGGCGGAGCTGCAGGCGGCGACCGAGCGGGCGGACGCCGCCGAGGCCGCGGCGGCCGAGGTCGCGGCGCTGAGCGCGCGCGTCGAGCAGTCCGAGGCGGCGCAGCGCGAGGC
>DASZDF010000396.1:0-4242 GCA_035942275.1 Solirubrobacteraceae bacterium
GGCTCGTACTCGACCACGACGATCTCCTCGTACGGCTCGATCGATCCACCGTCGGCGTCCTTGGCGAGGAACGCCTCGACGCCGCCGCGGATCGCCACCATGACCTCCCCCAGCCGGCCCGGCCGGATCGCTCCGGCGGCAGTGACGCGGCCGGCGCATCCGATGGGAGACGTGCTGGCTGACATGACGCGGCCTGGAAGGTACTCGCAGGTCGCCCTCACCGCTATAGCACATTCCGCCACAAAGCGGGTGCAGCGGGCGCCGCGCGCGCGGCGCCGGCCTCTACGGCGCCCGCGCGGCGGTCCAGGTGATCTGGCTGCGCGTACAGCGGTCGATCACCCTCCGCCCGCGGCGGACGACGACGCTCGCCTTCAGCGTCCCCGCCCACGACTCCGCGGCCGGGTTCGCCGGGTCGAACGTGCGGCGGCCGGAGATCGTGATCGAGACGCGGCTGCGGATCCGGCCGCTGTCGCGGACCGTCAGGCTGCCCGCGTCGTTGAAGATGTCGGGCGTCGCCTCGTCGAACGGGGGCTTGAACGCGGTGATGTTCTGAAAGCGCGAGCCGCGCTGCCGGCAGTTGCGGGTGATCCAGTTCGCCTCGAAGCGCTGGAGCAGGTTGTCGTCACCGATCGTCAGCTTGACGGCGCGCCCCTGCGAGGACCTTCCCTCGAACTGCTTGACGGCGGCGGCGGGAGACGGCGCCGCGAGGGCGACGGCCAGCGTTGCGGTGGTGACGAGGACCGGCGTTCGGTTGCGCATCGTCCGGAGTCCTTCCCCGCTCATGCTGCCGTCATGCGCGCGCTGAAGTCGTAGCGCACGCCGGTCAGCTCCTCGCTCTTCTCCCAGAGACGGCGTGCGTCCTCCTCGCTGCGCGCCCGCCCGGTCATCCCGACCAGCTTCGGGTGCCCGCGCTGCTCCGCGACCCCGTCCGGCCCGACGTACGCGCCGCTCTCGAGGTCCTCCGTCGCGGCGAACAGCAGCGGCAGCGCTCCCATCGCGTCGCTCTGGGCGATGACGACGTTCGACACCTTCATGAAGAGGTCGTCGATCTTGTGCCCGGTCGTCTGGAGGTTCGTGGCGGAGTAGCCGGGGTGCGCGGCGACGCTCACGAGCGGCACGCCGGCCGCGGCCGCGCGGCGCCCCAGCTCCTGCATGAAGAGGAGGTTCGAGAGCTTCGACTGCCCGTACGCGCCCCACCGCCAGTACTTCGCGTCGGACTGGAGGTCGTCGAAGTTCATCTTCCCCATCCGGTGCGCGCCGCTCGACACCGTCACCACGCGGGGCGCCTGGCTCTCGAGCAGGCGCGGCAGGAGCAGGCCGGTGAGCGCGAAGTGCCCGAGGTGGTTCGTGCCGAACTGGAGCTCGAAGCCGTCGGCGGTCCTGCGGTGCGGCCCGGCCATGACGCCCGCGTTGTTGACGAGGACGGCGAGCGGCTCGTCGACGCCGGCCGCGAACTCGCGCACCGACTCCAGACTCGCGAGGTCGAGCCGGCGCAGCTCCGCGTCCGCGCCCGGGGCGTCGGCGAGGAGCCGGTCGAGCGCGTCCTGGCCGCGGCCCTGGTCGCGGCAGGCGAGGATCACCCGCGCGCCGCGGCGCGCGAGCTCGGTCGAGACGTGGTAGCCCAGCCCGCTGTTGGCGCCGGTCACGATCGCGAGGCGGCCGGTCTGGTCGGGGATGTCGTCGGCGGTCCACTTGGGCATGCCGCCGACGCTAGCGCGTGCCAAGCTGCCGCGATGCAGGAGCTCCTCCCGGGCCTGTGGCGCTGGACCGCGAAGCACCCCTCCTGGCGCGGCGGCGCGGAGCCGGACAGCCCCGACGACTGGCCGGAGGACGTCGGCTGCGTCGCCTACGCCGCGCCCCGCTCGCTCGTCCTGATCGACCCGCTCGTCCCCGACGACGCGTTCCTCGACGACCTCGTCGAGCGGCACGACGGCGCGGTTTCGATCCTCCAGACCGTCCGCTTCCACGGCCGCAGCCGCGAGGCGCTCGAGCGGCGCTACGCGGACCGCCTCGCGCCCGAGCCGGGGCCGGGCGTGGAGCCCGTGCCGATCGCGGGCGCGGGCGAGTCGATGGTGTGGCTGAGCGAGCCGCGCACGCTCGTCCCGGGCGACCGGCTGCTCGGCGGCGGCCGGGGCGGCCTGCGGATGTGCCCCGACTCGTGGATGCGCTACCTCGACCTCGACCAGGCCGCGCTGGCCGAGGCGCTGCGCCCGCTGCTCGACCTGCCGGTCGAGCACGTGCTCGTCTCCCACGGCGAGCCGGTCCTCGGCGGCGGACGTGCGGCGATCGCGCGCGCAATCGGGTACACCCCGTCGTGATGATCGACGTCACCCACTTCTCCGACCCCGGCTGCCCGTTCGCCTACTCGGCCTCGCCCGCCCTTGCCGCGCTGCGCTGGCGCTACGGCGACCAGCTCCGCTGGCGCCACGTGATGATCGGCCTGACGGAGGACGCCGCCCAGTACGCCGCGCGCGGCTACACGCCGCTGCGCATGGCGCAGGGCAACCGGCGCTTCCGCCGCTTCGGGATGCCGATGGGCCGCGCGCCCAAGCAGCGCCTCTCCGCCACCGCGCGCGCGTGCCGCGCCGTCATCGCTGTCCGCCTCGCCGAGCCCGAGCTGGAGTGGGCCGCGTTCCGGGCGCTCCAGTTCACGCAGTTCACGACCGACCTGCCGATCGAGGCCGACGAGGCGCTGCGCGACGCGCTGCGGCGCGTGCCGGGGATCGACACCGACGCGATCCTCGCGGCGGTCGACTCGCCGGAGGTCACCGAGGCCTACGAGGCCGACCGCGCCGAGTCGCGCACCGCCGCCGGCTCGCCGACCGAGTTCCAGGGCAAGGCCGCGAACACCGACGGCGCGGTCCGGTACACGGCGCCGTCGCTCGTCTTCGAGTCCGCCGACGGCCGCCGGCTCGAGGCGGGCGGCTTCCAGTCCCTCGACGCCTACGACGTCTGCATCGCGAACCTCGACACGTCCCTCGAGCGCCGCGGCGCGCCGGACGACGTCGGGCAGCTCCTCGACGCGTTCCCCGAGGGGCTCACCGCCGCCGAGGTCGCGGCCTGCCTCGTCCCCATGCCGGACTTCGCGGATCCCGACGCCGCCGAGGACGCGCTGCTCGAGCTGGCCGACGCGGGCCGCGCGGCGGCGGTGCCGGTGGGCGACGGCGCGGTGTGGATCAGCACGACCGCGGACCGCCGGGCGCGCCTCGGCGAGCCGCTGCGGCCCGCGACGGTGTGAGGGACCTCGACGCGGAAGAGCTGACGCGTGACGTCGCCGCGCTCGTCCGCGTCCCGAGCCTCACGGGCGACGAGCGGGCCGTCCTCGAGGAGCTGGCAGGCATCGCCGAGCGGCTCGGCCTCGAGCCCGACCTGCACCGCCACGACCTCCCGGCGCTTCGTGCGCACCCCGGGCACCCCGGGGAGGAGGCGCCGCGCCACGAGCTGTGGGGTCTCACCGTCACCGCGGGCCGCGGCGAGCGGCGGCTCTGCCTCAACGGGCACGTCGACGTCGTCGGGCCCGGCGAGCAGCCGTGGGAGCGCGAGCCGTTCTCCGGAGCGGTGGCCGACGGCTTCGTCCACGGGCGCGGCAGCGCGGACATGAAGGCGGGCGTCGTCGCGGCGCTGCACGCGCTGGCCGCGGTCGCGGACGACGCGCGCTGCGAACTCGTCCTCCAGGCGGTCGCCTCCGAGGAGGACGGCGGGCTCGGGACGTTCGCTGCGCTCGAGCGCGACGACCGCTTCGACGCGGCGCTCATCCCCGAGCCGACGGAATTCGCGATCGCGTGCGCGCAGGCGGGCGCGCTCACGTTCACCGGCGTCGTCCCCGGCGTCTCCGCCCACGCGGCGGTGCGGCTCGAGGGCGTGTCGGCGATCGACCGCTACGTCGACCTCCACCGCGCGCTCGCCGACCACGAGCGGGAGCTGAACGCCGACGTCGCCGAGCCGCTCCTGCGCGATCACCCCCTCCCCTATCCGCTCCTCGTCGGGCGCGTGAACGCCGGGCGCTGGTCGAGCCAGGTGCCCGACCGCCTCGAGTTCGAGGGGCGGGTCGGCGTGCGCGTCGGCGACACGCTCGACGGCGCCCGCGCGGCGTTCGAGGCCGGCGTCCGCGAGGCGTGCCCGGAGGCGGAGATCGGGTGGAGCGGCGGCCAGTTCGCCTCGGGCTCCACGCCCACCGACCATCCGTTCTGCACCCTGGTGCGCGCGGAGGCGGCCGAGGTGCTCGGCGCGCCGCCGCCGTTC
>DASZDF010000397.1:0-2733 GCA_035942275.1 Solirubrobacteraceae bacterium
GGCGGACGATGTGCGGCGCGGCGTGGCCGGCGACTCGGCCCAACCCCGGGACGCCGCCGAGCCGCGCCGCGGTGCGCCAGCGGCGCTCGAGCGGGTTGCGCGGCGCGGCGCGGGGCAGACGGTTGGGCATGAGGACGAGGCGGCCGGGCCGCAGGCGGTGCGTCGCGGTCGCGCGCAGGAGGATCTCGGCGCCGGCGCCGTGGCCGCCGACGAGCGGGCGCGGGCCGCAGACGTCGCGGCAGAACGCCGACATGACGTCGGCGAGCCAGTCCAGCGTGTACGGATGGCGCGGGCGGTCCTCGGAGTCGCCGTGCATGGGCAGGTCGGGCAGGACGACGCGGAAGCGGTCGGTGAGGTGCTCGACGACCGGGGCCAGCTCGCGGTGGGAGAGCAGCAGCGAGTGCAGCAGGGCGAGCGGCGGCCCGGTGCCCGCCTCGCGGTAGGCGACGCGCGCCCCGTCGGGCGCGTGGAAGAGGCGCAGCCTCACCCGCGCGCCTCCCCGGCCTCCATCCCCTCGGCGAGGGCGCGCTCGCCCTCGGGTGGCAGGCGGATCGCGGCGCTGCGCTCGAGCCGGCGTACGAGCTCGGCCTGGAGCGAGCTCTCGCTCGGGGCGCCCCGCCGCGCGGCGCCGATGAGGTAGCCGAGCTCCAGCGCGGAGCGCGGGGTCGTGCGGGCCTCCGCCTCGAGGTCCTCGGCGACGCCGGTGAGGACGAGCCCGAGGTTCTGGAGGTCGGCCTCGCCCCGGGCGTTGCGCACGCAGAAGCTGAGCGGCGTCCCGCCCTCCAGCCGCACCTCGCCCGGCGCGTCGGCGAGCGCCCGCGCGACGTCCGCCGGCTCGGACGTGCACCCGGGCGGCAGCGGCGTCCCGTTGGCCGACGTGCAGCCCGCCACCGCCACGGCCAGGATGAGGAGGGTCGCCCGGGCGCGCATCCAGGGATCGTAGAGTCGGCGCGTGCCGCGCTCGGAGTTCGATCGCGAGATCCTGCGCCTCGCGGTGCCCGCGCTCGGCGCGCTCGCCGCCGAGCCGCTGCCCGCGCTGGCCGACACCGCGATCATCGGGCACCTCGGCACCACCGAGCTCGCGGCGCTGGCGCTCGCCGCCGCGCTGCTCACCGCGGTCTTCTCGCTGTGCATCTTCCTGACCTACGCGACGACCGCGCAGGTCGCACGGCTGCACGGCGCCGGCGAGGAGGAGCGGGCGGGGACGCTCGCCGCGCAGGCGCTGTGGCTCGGGCTCGGGATCGGCGTCCTCCTCGCCGCGGCGCTCGGCGCGCTCGCGCCGCAGGCGATCGGGCTGCTCGGCGGCGACGGGCGCGTGGGTGACCTGGCCGTCCGCTACCTGCGCATCGCGGTGCTCGGCGTGCCGATGTTCATGCTCATCCTCGCCGGGCAGGGCTTCCTCCGCGGCGTGGGCGACCTGCGCACGCCGCTCGTCGTCCTCGGCGCCGGCAACGTCGCGAACGTCGTCCTCAACGTCACGCTCGTCTACGGCGCCGACCTCGGCCTCGCCGGCAGCGCGATCGGCACGGCGATCGCGCAGGCGGGGATGGGCCTGACCTTCGTAGTCCTGCTCCTGCGCCCGCCGGCCGCGACGCGCCGGCCGCGGTGGTCGCTGATGGCGCCGCTCGTGCGCATGGGCGGCGACCTCGTGGTGCGGACCGGCGCGCTGCTCGGCTCGTTCCTCGTCGCGAGCGCGGTCCTCGCCCGGATCGGGGAGGCGTCGCTCGGCGCGCACCAGGTCGCGTTCCAGCTCTTCGTCTTCCTCGCGCTCGTCCTCGACGCGATCGCGATCGCCGGGCAGGTGCTCGTCGGCCGGATGCTCGGGGCCGGCGAGGCCGACCGCGCCTACGCCGCGGCGCGGCGCATGATCCAGCTCTCGGTGATCGGCGGGCTGATCCTCGGCGCGGTCCTCCTCGCGCTCACCGACGTCATCCCGCGCCTGTTCACGAGCCACGAGGCGGTCATCGAGCGGGCGCAGGCGGTCTGGCCGCTGTTCGCGCTCATGCAGCCGTTCGCCGCGGTGGTGTTCGCGCTCGACGGGATCCTCATCGGCGCCGGCGACACGCGCTACCTCGCCGTCTCGATGGTCATCGCCGGGTTCGGCTTCTACGTGCCGATCGCGCTGCTCGCGCTGCACCTCGACTGGGGCATCGTCGGCGTCTGGTGCGGGCTGATCGCGCTGATGGCCGCGCGCCTCGCGACGCTCGGCGTGCGGTTCAGGAGCCGCCGCTGGGCGGTCGTGGGGGCACAGGCAGCCCGTGCTTGACGAGCGCGCGCTCGATCTCCGAGTTCACGGTCTCGACCACCGACACGCGCGCGAACTTCTTGCTGTCGCCGGCGATGACGTGCCAGGGCGCCTCCTCGGTGTGGGTGCGCTCGAGCATCTCCTCGACGGCGTCGGTGTACTCGCGCCGCTTCCCCCGGTTGCGCCAGTCCTCGTCGGTGAGCTTCCACGTCTTCAGCGGCTCGTCGCGGCGCCGCTCGAAGCGCTTGAGCTGCTCTTCGTCGGAGATGTGCATCCAGAACTTGACGAGCATCATCCCCTCGGCGGCGAGCATCTGCTCGAAGGCGACGATCTCGTCGTAGGCGCGCCGCCAGTGCTTCTCGCTCGTGAAGCCCTCGACGCGCTCGACGAGCACGCGGCCGTACCAGCTGCGGTCGAGCACCGCCATGCCGCCCCACCCGGGGAGCGCGGGCCAGAAGCGGTGCAGGAAGTGGTGGCGCTTCTCGTCG
>DASZDF010000398.1:0-7745 GCA_035942275.1 Solirubrobacteraceae bacterium
GAGCCGCTCCTCACCGTGACCGGCCGCCACGCCTCGACGCGGCCGATCGCGGGCACGCGGCCGCGCGGCGCGAACGCCGCCGAGGACGCGCGCCTCGCCGCCGAGCTGCTCGCCGACGAGAAGGAGCGCGCCGAGCACGTAATGCTCGTCGACCTCGGCCGCAACGACCTGGGCCGCGTCTGCCAGTACGGCAGCGTCGAGGTCGACGAGTTCATGGCCGTCGAGACGTACTCGCACGTCATGCACATCGTCAGCAGCGTGTCCGGCGAGCTGCGGGAGGAGGTCGGGCCGATGGACGCCCTGCGCTCGATCCTTCCCGCCGGGACGCTGAGCGGGGCGCCGAAGGTCCGGGCGATGGAGATCATCGACGAGCTCGAGCCGGTCAAGCGCGGCGGCTACGGCGGCGCGATCGGCTACCTCAGCTACACCGGCGACCTCGACACGTGCATCCACATCCGCACGGTCGTGATGAAGGACGGCGCCGCGCACGTGCAGGCGGGCGGCGGCACGGTCGCGGACGCCAAGCCCGCCTACGAGTTCGCGGAGTCGGAGGCCAAGGCGCGTGCCGTGCTGCGCGCGTTCGAGCTCGCGGAGGAGCAGGCGGAATGGCCGTGACGGCGTGCGTCCGGGCCTACTCCGACTCGCCGCGGTGCTCCTCCGCGGCGGCGCGGAGCGGCCCGCCCGCCCGCCCAGCCACGCCACGCCCGCCGCGCCTGGGTCTACACTGCTGACGCGTCGCAGTCGCGTCGCATCAACTCCCGGCAGATCGTCGGGAGAGACATACAGGAGCTACCTATATGCCTCAGTTGCACCCGGCGCACGAGCCGAACCCCGTGCGTCTCAAGTTCATGCTCAAGCTCTCGCCGGAGGCGATCGAGCGACACGTCGTCGAGCGGGGCACCCAGCCTGCTGAGGACCACACGTTCTGGGTCGACCTCACCGAGCTGCCGACGCTCGAGCTTCGCAAGCGCGTCTTCGAAGCGCATCGTGCGTACATGGCGAAGAGCGGTTTGCCGCCGCTTGACGCTCCCACCGAGGATCTCGAGACGCTCCTCGAGGCGATCGAAACGTGGGTGCGGTCGGACCCGCCCGCACGCGACGCCTTCGCAACGGAGATGCGGGCGTGGGTCGACGCCCATGGCTCTGATCGGCTGAAGCTCATGGTGGAGCGTGGCTACAAGGCGAATCAGACGTATGCGCGTGAGCGTGCGGCGTCCGAGTTCCCGGTGTACTGGGTCGACACGAATGAGTCGGCGCGGTGGCGTGAGCGCACCGACCCGAGCGCTGAGGCACTCGCTCTGGAGACAGCCGAACGCACGTACGCGGCAACGGTCTCCCAGGATCTCTCCCCGCTTATCGTCTGGCTCACTGACCCGCCCGCGCATCTCGACCAGGCCTTGACCGCGAAGGGCGTCGACTTCGTCGCCGGCGAGTCCATCCACATCGCGAAGTACCTCGGCCGCTACTCCCTCTACCTGCCGCTCCGCTACCCCCGCGAGGAGGGCTGATGTCCCGCCAGGAATGGCTTGTCTGGGGGGCCGAGACCGCGGCGGCGCGGCCGGACCTCGCGAAGGCGGTAGCCGAGTTCGTCAGTCTCGATGTGCCCCTGGGCGTCGAGGCCGCGCGATGGCTGCGCGAGGAGGCGCTCGTGAACGACGGATCGACGCGGACGTGGTTGCTCGTCGGCGAGGAGCGCATCGAAGGCTACTTCGCGCTGTGCGCCGGCCAGGTGGACCTTACGGCCACCGACGTAGCGACGCTCGGCCTACCATCGGGGCGTCATCGGCTGCCCGCGATCGTCCTGGCCTGGATCGCGCGCCATCGCGACACCGCCGTCTCCGGTGGGGCGCTGATCGAGATCGCGTACGGCATCGCGCAGCGCGTCAGCCAACAGATCGGGGCCGTCGCGTTCGCGCTGGATCCTGGGGACGACGCGGTCGCGCGGGTCTGGCGGGGGGAGCCCTACGGGTTCCGCCCCGCGGGAAGCGGCAATCGGCTCTGGATCCCGCTCAGTCTGGAAGCGTGATCTCGCCGCGCTGCTCGGCTTCGCGCAACGCGGTCTCCGCGCGCTGCGCGAACTGCCGGACGACCGGGTCGCGACGCGCCTCCTCGAACTCGGCGCCGTCGATCTCGAGGAACGCCTCGCCGTCCGGGGGGTCCGGCTGCAGGGGCGCAGCGGCTCGTGAAGCGTGCTTCGCCATGGGAATACCGTATCGGCTTCGCCTCTCGTGATCGTGAGCTTGGGGCGCAGACATCCATCCGCCGGGAGCCGTACGGTCCCGAACGATGCGCCTGATCGTCGCCCGCTGCGAGGTCGAGTACTCCGGCCGGCTGAGCGCCCGGCTCCCCGAGGCACTGCGGCTGCTGATGCTCAAGGCCGACGGCTCCGTGCTCGTGCACGCCGACGCCGGCGGCTACAAGCCGCTGAACTGGATGACGCCGCCGACCTGCGTCGAGGAGTCCGAGGGCCGCATCGTCGTCCGCAAGCTGAAGGGCGACGACGCCCTCGACATCCGCATCGCCGAGGTGCTCTCCGACGTCACCTACGACATGGGGTCGCCCGACGACGCGGCCGGCCTCGTCAAGGACGGCGTCGAGCGCGACCTGCAGGAGCTGCTGGCGGAGCAGCCCGGCTGGTGCGGCGAGGGGTTCCGCCTCGTGCGGCGCGAGTGGCCGACCGACATCGGGCCCGTCGACCTCATGTGCCGCGACGACGACGACGGCTGGATCGCGGTCGAGATCAAGCGCGTCGGCACGATCGACGCGGTCGAGCAGCTCCACCGCTATCTCGAGCGGATCCGCCTCGACCCGGCGATGGCCGACTGCCAGGGCGTCCTCGCCGCGCAGGTGCTCAAGCCGCAGGCGCGCGTGCTCGCGGCCGCGCGCGGGATCGCGTGCGTGGAGGTCGACCTCGAGGTCCTCCGCGGGGAGCGCGAGCCCGACCTGACGCTCTTCGCCGCCTAGTACGCGGGCGTCATTCGCTCAAGGTGAGCGTCGCCGTGCCGAGATTCAGGCTAATGCGCTTCGCAACGCTGTCCCGGGACGAGCGCGGCTTCACGCTGATCGAGCTGCTCGTCGTCCTCCTGATCGTCGGCATCCTGGCCGCGATCGCGCTCATGTCGCTGACCAAGCAGTCGGTGAAGGCGCAGGACTCCGAGGCGAAGTCGAACGCCCGCAACATCATCGCGGTCGTCGAGGCGTGCGGGACCGTCGAGGACGATTACCGCAACTGCGAGTCCGACGACGTGCCCGGCATCCGCGACGCCGGCATCGCGCTCGGCGGCGGCCGCGGCCAGGTCATCGTGACGTCCGACCAGCGGCGGTCCTTCCTGGTCGTCTCGCGGTCGCGGTCGGGCAACGTCTTCCGCCTGAGCCGCACCGACGGCGGCGGCGTCGACCGGACGTGCACCGTCATCGGCGGCGGCGAGCCCGGCGGCTGCTCGGCCGCGCCCGTCGGCACCTGGTAGCAGCGCTACAGGCCGGCGACGAACGCGCGGAGCTTCGGCGCCGCGTCCATCACCGGCGGCCCGTGGCCGAAGCACGCCACCGACGGCTCGAGCTCGGCGAGCCGGCGCATCGACTGCCGGTTGCGCTCCGGATCGACCGTGAACGGCCCGGGCGGCTCGCGCAGGCCGTAGCGGAACGTCTTCAGCGAGAGGTTGAAGAAGACGTCGCCGCCCACGAGGACGCGGTCGCTCTCGCGCCACAGCGCGATGTGCCCGCCGGAATGGCCGGGGACGTCGAGCACGCGGAAGCCGGCGACCTCGTCGCCCTCGCGCAGCTCGCGCGCGACGTCGACGGTCGGGAAGCCGCTGCCGCGCTCGAGCAGCGGCCTGATGCGGCTCGCGCCCGGGGGCGAGCGCCCCGCGCGGACGGCGTCGGCCTCGCCGGCGGGGCACCAGAACGGCAGGCCGAGCGAGCGGCAGACGTGCGCCGACCCGCCGACGTGGTCGGGGTGCGCGTGGGTGATCGTGTGCGCGGCGAGGGTCCGGCCGGCGAGCTTCTTCGCGAGCTTCTTGCCCATGCCGGGCGTCCCGGCGTCGACGACCACGTCACCGATCAGCCACGCGTTGACGCCGTTGCGCGGCGTGAGCGCGAACTGCCAGACCCCGTCGGCGACCTGATGCATCGAGCGAATCTATAGCGTCCCGCCGCATGTCCGAAGTCCTCACCGAGCGCCGCGACGGCGTCCTGCTCATCACGCTCAACCGGCCGGAGGCGCGCAACGCGGTGAACCTCGCGCTCGCCGAGGGCGTCGCGGCCGCGCTCGACGACCTCGACGGCTCGAGCGACGTCTCGGTCGGCATCCTCACCGGCGCGGGCGGCGGGTTCTGCGCGGGCATGGACCTCAAGGCGTTCGTCACCGGCGAGCGCCCGTGGGTCGGCGACCGCGGCTTTGCCGGCATCGTGCAGCGCGGGCCGCGCAAGCCGCTGATCGCGGCGGTCGAGGGCTTCGCCGTCGCGGGCGGGCTCGAGATCGCGCTCGCCTGCGACCTGATCGTCGCCGGGCGCAGCGCGAAGCTCGGCATCCCCGAGGTCAAGCGCTCGCTCGTCGCCGCGGGCGGCGCGCTGCTGCGCCTCCAGCAGCGGATCCCCTACGGCCTCGCGATGGAGCTCGCGCTCACCGGCGACCTCATCACGGCGGAGCGGGGGGCGGACGTCGGGCTCATCGACCGGCTCGCGGACGACGGAAGCGCGGTCGACGCCGCGCTCGAGCTGGCGGCGGCGATCGCCAGGAACGGCCCGCTCGCCCTCACCGCGACGAAGGAGGTCCTCCTCAACGCGCGCGACTGGTCGTCGGAGGAGTTCTGGGCGAAACAGGGCGAGATCACGGGCCCGGTGTTCGTCTCGAACGACGCGCGCGAGGGAGCGGTCGCGTTCAGCGAGAAGCGCGACCCGCAGTGGACGGGGACCTAGGCTTCGTCGCTACTCGCCGTTGAGCGTGACGGTCAGCTTCCGCGGGCCGCCGCTGTCGCGCAGCTCGCAGAGGTAGATCCCCTGCCACGTCCCGAGGGCGAGGTCGCCGTCGCGGATCGGCAGCGAGAGGCTGAAGCCGAGCAGCGCGCCCTTGACGTGGGCGGGCATGTCGTCCGGTCCCTCGAGCGTGTGCGTCCAGTACGGCGCGCCGTCCGGCACCGCCCGGTCGAACCACGTGGCGAAGTCGCGGCGCACGTCCGGGCTCGCGTTCTCGTTCAGCGTCAGCGCCGCCGACGTGTGCCTGATGAAGACGTGCGCGACCCCGACCCGGAGGTCGCCGATCTCCGGCACCGCCTGGACGACCTCGTCGGTCACGAGGTGGAAGCCGCGGGGGCGCGGCCTCAGCGTGACGTCGCGTTGGAGCCACATGCGGCGCGGCACTCTCGCATGTCCACGCGGTCGCCGACGAAGCGCACGCCCTCGGCCTGCAGCAGCCGGCGCTGGCGCGCGCCCTTCGCGAGGCTGCCGTCGGCGCGCACGACGCGGTGCCAGGGCACGTCGGGCTCGTGGCTGTCCGCCAGCACGCGGCCGGCGTGCCGCGGCGCGCCGGGCGTCACGTCACCGTACGAAGCGACCTTCCCGCGCGGGATCGAGCGGATGCGGTCGAGCACCTCGGCGACGTCCATCGCGGGCTAGTGTGACGCGGGTGACCTACTCCGTCGTCGCCCGCGACCCGCAGACCGGCGAGCTCGGCGTCGCGGTGCAGTCGCACTGGTTCAGCGTCGGCGGCGTGGTGCCGCACGTGCGGCCCGGCGTCGGCGCAGTCGCGCTGCAAGCGGTGCCGGACGTCGCGCACGGCGCGCGGATCCTCGACCGGCTCGGCGACGGGGCGACGCCGGACGAGGCGCTCGCGGCGGTGCTCCGCGACGACGAGGGCGAGACCATGCGCCAGACGGCGGTCGTCGACGCCTCGGGCCGCGTCGCCGTCCACACCGGCTCGGCGTGCATCGCGGAGGCCGCGCACGTCGCCGGCGACGGGTGGTCCTGCCAGGCGAACATGATGGCGCGGGACACGGTCTGGGACGCGATGGCGCGCGCGCTCGACGCCGCGGGGGCCGAGCCGCTCGCCGAGCGGCTGGTGGCGGCGCTCGAGGCGGCGGAGGCCGAGGGCGGCGACCTGCGCGGGCGGCAGTCCGCGGCGCTCGTCGCGGGCGCGATCGAGCTGCGCGTCGAGGACCATCCGGACCCGGTCGCCGAGCTGCGCCGGCTGCTCGTGCTGCACCGCGCCTACGAGGCGGCGGAGGAGGGCGACAGCGCCGTCGCCGCCGGTCGCTTCGACGCCGCCGCCACCGCGTACGAGCGCGCGTCCGCGCTCGCGCCCGACAACCACGAGCTGCTGTTCTGGGCCGGCCTCGCCGCCGCCCAGGGCGGCGACATGGACCTCGCCGTCGAGCGCGTCCGCCGCGCGATCGCGATCCAGCCGTCGTGGCGCGAGCTGCTCGCGCGGCTCGGCCCCGAGCACGCGCCGTCGGCGGCAGCGGTGCGCCGGGCGCTCGCGCGCGACTAGGCGTACACGCCGTCGAGCCACGCCTTCAGCGCCGCCTCGTGCGCCGCCGCGTCGACGCCCTCCGCGAACAGGTGCGCGCTCATCCCGACGACGCCGCCGTAGTGGTTGCGCCCGAAGAAGCGGTACAGGCCGTCGGCGGTGCGGACGCCGAGGAACTCCGGCGTCGCGTAGTCGACGACGCCCTCGAGCGTGCCGGCGTCGCCGAGCGACGCACGGACGGCCTCGCCGGCGCTCGCGTCGGCGGAGACGCCCAGCGCGGCGCGCAGCATGTCCATCGCGTCGGGCGCGCCGGCGGCCTCGGGGCCGTCGATGCCGGAGGACGGCTGCCCGACGTAGGTGACCTCGCGGCCGTTGAAGTGCTCGAGGTACTGCCCGAGCGTGTGCAGGTAGAAGTCGGTGTGGGCGCCGATCGCGTCGTACTGGTCCTCCCACCCGTCGGCGAGGATCCCGCTGTGGACGTAGCGCAGGTGGGCGGTGCCGCCGTCGCGGGCCTCGATCGCGTAGTCCAGCGCGTTGAACGTGCCGTCCGGCGACTCCGTGCGGATCACGAGGCGACGGGGCGGGTCCCAGGTCGTGACGGGCGCTCCCTCGGGCGGCGCGGCGCCGGGCGGGATCTCCATCCCCGTCGGCAACATCCAGGCCGCGGGGGCGGCGGTGATCGCCGTCCAGACGTCGTCCGGCGCGGCGGGCAGGTCGACCTCGCGGCTGACCTCGAACTCACGGCTCATGACGGCGACTCCTTCTTCTTCGTGATGGTGGGGTGCAGCGCGACGACGAAGCGGTGCGGGCGGCCGCCGGGGGACGTCTCGTCGTGGTACTTCGCGACGAGGCCGTTGACGGCGCCTGCGAGCTCGGCGGCGAAGGCCGCCCGGTCCTTCGCGGACGCGAACCGCACCGCGCTGTCGATCCCAAGGGTCGCCAGCGGCTTGCCGGCCTCGCTCGCGCCGGTGATGAGCTCGCCCACCTCGCGGACCAGCCGGCCGGCGACGGCGAGCAGCCAGCGCGCGGAGCGCTGGTCGGGCTCGCGTGCGGGGTCCGGCGCGACCTCCGACAGAGCCGTCGGCGAGATCACGTAGGACGCGGCGGTCGCCTGGAGGACGCGCTCGGTGCAGTTGCCCCTGCGGCGCTCCTCGACGAGCTCCACCAGGCCGTGGCGCTCCAGCGCGCGGAGGTGGTAGTTCGCCTTCTGGCGGCTGAGCCCGACGCGTCCGGCGAGCGTGCTGGCGGACCCGGGCTCGGCCAGCTCGGCGAGGAGGCGGGC
>DASZDF010000399.1:0-2089 GCA_035942275.1 Solirubrobacteraceae bacterium
GTGCCCGGGGCGCTCTTCGCGTTCTCAGACGTAGCCGCGGACGCGCGCCGCCTCGACGACCCGCTCGATCCCGACCTCGTACGCGGCGGTGCGCATCGAGACGTCGTCCTGCTTGGCGCGCGTGCTGACCTCGCGGTACGCGCGGCGCATGATCGTCCCGAGCTTGTCGTTGACCTCCCGCTCGTCCCAGCGGAAGTGCTGCAGGTTCTGGACCCACTCGAAGTACGAGACGACGACGCCGCCCGCGTTGGCGAGGACGTCCGGGACGATCAGGACGTCGCGGTCCGACAGGATCTCGTCGGCCCGCGGCGTGGTCGGGCTGTTGGCGCCCTCGAGGACGACGCGGGCCTTGATCAGGTCGGCGTTGTCGGCGTGGATCATGCCGCCGAGCGCCGCCGGGATGAACACCTCGCAGTCCGTGCCGAGGAACTCCTCCGCCGAGACCGCGTCCGCCTTCTCGTAGTTGCCGACCTCGCCGCCCTCGGCCAGGTGCCGCGCAAGGTCGTCGGTGTCGATGGCGTTCTCGGAGTGGATCGAGCCGGTGTGGTCCGACACCGCGACGATCTTGCAGCCGAGGTGCTGGAGGATCCGCGCCGCCCAGCTCCCGACGTTGCCGAAGCCCTGCACGGCGACGCGCGGCTCCGGCGGCGTGAGGCCGAGCGCGGGGGCGGCCGCGCGGTAGCAGTAGACGAGGCCGCGGCCGGTCGCCGCCTCCCGCCCGTACGAGCCGCCGAGCGGGATCGGCTTGCCGGTCACGCACGCCGGCGTGTGCCCGTGGAGCTTGCCGTACTCGTCCATCATCCAGGCCATGACCTGGGCGTTCGTGTTGACGTCCGGCGCCGGGATGTCGCGCGTCGGCCCGATGAGGTGGTTGATCTTGTCGATGAAGGAGCGCGTGAGCCGCTCCAGCTCGTCCTGCTCGAGGTCGCGCGCCGGGACGTTGATCCCGCCCTTCGCGCCGCCGTACGGGACGCCGGCGATCGCGGTCTTCCACGACATCAGGGCGGCGAGGGCGCGGACCTCGTCGAGGTCGACCTCGGGGGGGTACCGGATCCCGCCCTTGTACGGCCCGCGCGCGCCGTTGTGCTGGACGCGGAAGCCGGAGAAGACGTGGATCCTCCCGTCGCCGAGCTTGATCGGGAGCTGGACCTGCACCTCGCGGTAGGAGGTGCGCAGGACGGTGGCGAGGTCGTCGGGCAGGTCGAGGCGCTCGGCGGCGACGCTGAACCAGTGGTTGACGATCTCGTAGTTCGAGACCTCGGCGGGCTTCGTCGCCGCGCTGAGCTTCGTGCTGTCGGCGCCGCCGTCGCCGTCCTCGCGGTTCTGCGCCCGCGGCGACTTGTCCGTCTCGGTTCCCACGGTGGCGAAGCGTACGCGCCCGGGGCTACAGTCGCGCCGTGAAGCCCGTCACCGTCACCACCACCATCGAGCGCCCGCGCGAGGAGCTCTACGCGTTGATCGCCGACCTGCGCAACCACGAGGCCTGGACCGACCACATGCTGGTCGACTGGAGCGGCAGCGCCGAGCGCGTCCGGGTGCGCTCGGCCGCGCCCGGGCCGGAGGACTGGCTGGACATCGAGACGACGTCGATGACGCCGCCGTCGGAGACCGTGGAGCGGACGATCGGGGCGGGCGGGAAGCGCGTCTCCTACGGGACGTACCGGCTGCGCTCGCTCGGGCCGGCGACCACCGAGGTCGAGTTCGAGCTGCGGATCGAGCAGATGCCGCGGCGCGAGCGGATCCTGACTCCGCTGATCCCCGTGTACCTCCGGCGCGTGAACCGCAAGGCGCTCGCGCGGCTGAAGGAGCAGGCCGAGGCGGCGTGAGCGGGTTCCCGGCCGACACGTTCGCCTGGTTCCGCGGGCTGGAAGAGGAGAACACGCGCGAGTGGTTCGCGGCGCACCGCGCGACGTACGAGAGCGCGGTGCGCGGGCCGCTCGAGCTGCTGCTGGAGGACCTCGCCGACGAGCACGGCGGGCACGTGAAGATGTTCCGCCAGCACCGCGACGTGCGGTTCTCGCGCGACAAGTCGCCGTACAAGACGACGACGTACGGCGTGATCGCCGACCGCCCGTCGTCGCGTGCCGCG
>DASZDF010000400.1:0-1713 GCA_035942275.1 Solirubrobacteraceae bacterium
CTCGGGCCGATCGCGCGGAATGGCATGATCGCGCCCATGATCGCGTGCCTGTACGACGTCCACGGGAACCTGCCCGCGCTCGACGCCGTGCTGGCCGACGCGCGGGAGGCCGGCGCGAGCGGCTATCTGGTCGGCGGGGACGTCGCCCTGTTCGGCGCCTACCCCGCGGAGACCGTCGCGCGGCTGCGCGCGCTGCCGAACGCGCGGTGGCTGCGCGGCAACGGCGAGCGGTGGACGGCGGCGCCGCAGGAGGCGCCCGACGACGCGACCGTGCAGAGCGCGATCGCCGCGGCGCGCGCGGCCCTCGGCATCGAGCTGGTGATGGAGCTCGGGCACCTTCCGGAGAGCGTCGGGCTCGGCAGCGACACGCGCGCGTGGCACGGCTCGCCGGCCGGGGACGTCCTGTCGTTCCTGCCCGAGCCGGCGCCGAGCGACGCCGAGCTGCTCGCCGGCGTCACCGAGCGGCGCCTGATCTTCGGCCACACCCACCTCCCGTTCCGCCGCCGCCACGGCGACATCGAGCTCGTCAACCCGGGCTCGGTCGGGATGCCGCTCGACGGCGACCGCCGCGCCGCGTACGCGCTGCTGCACCCGGACGGGACCGTCGAGCACCGCCGCGTCGACTACCCGCTCGAGGACGTGCTCGCGACGCTGCGCGGGCGGTCCGACGAGGAATGGACCGGCGAGGTCGCCGGGCGGCTCGAGCGGGCGGCGTTCTAGCCGTGCCGCGCCGACTCACAGCGCTCGCCGCGCTGGCGCTCGCGGCGTTCCCCGCGACCGCGGCGGCCGCGCCCGACTGCCCGGAGAAGTCCGAGTCACGCGCCCTGCTCGAGAACCGCGGGACGCTCGAGTCGGTCATCGTCGACCCGCGCGGGCCGCTCTGGTTCACGAACGACAACAGCCTGCTGCGCCTCGAGCGGCCGGGCGCCGAGCCGCAGGTCGTCGCGGAGATCGAGGAGCCGGGCGGCCTGGCCTTCGACCTCGCCGGCAACGTCATCGTCGGAACCGGCAACTCGCTGCAGAACGGCGCCATGGGCGACGCGACCGGCCCCTCCGGCCTGGTGCGCGTCGACCCGCTGACCGGCGCGAAGGAGGTCTACGCCACCGGGCTGTCGATGGCGAACGGGCTGGTCCGCGGGCCGGCCGGCGAGTTCTACGCCTCGAACGACGGCGGCTTCAACATCGACAAGGTCGTCGACGGCAAGACGCAGCGCGGCTGGGCGAAGGTCCAGTCGGGCAACGGCCTCGTCATCGACAGCGGCGGGCGCTGGCTCTACGCCGCGCAGACGTTCAAGCCCGCAGCGATCCAGCAGGTCGACCTGACCGACCCGAGCAAGGTCACGCCGTACGTGGAGGCGGAGCCGGCGGACACCGAGGCCGGCCTCGACGGGATGGACCGCGACGCCGCCGACCGGCTCTTCGTGACCGCGAACGGCGCCGGCGAGGTGTGGCGGGTGGCCGGCGCGCCGCCCGAGATCTGCGTCGTCCTCCGCGGGATGCCCGGCTTCCCCGACGGCCCGAGCGCGGTCGCGGTCGGCAGGCCCGGCACGCCGTTCTCACCGGCGAACCTCTACGTCGTCGCCTTCAACGGCACGCTGACCGAGATCTCGGGAGCGGCGACGCCGCCCGCCCCCGCCGACCGGCCCGCACCCGGAGGCGGCGGCACGCCGCCGAGCGGCATGACCCCTGCCGCTCCCCCGCCCCGGCGCTCCC
>DASZDF010000401.1:0-2206 GCA_035942275.1 Solirubrobacteraceae bacterium
GTCGAGCAGCTCGCCGTCGGCGACCGCTTCGTCGTCCGCCCGGGGGAGAAGGTGGCGACCGACGGCATCGTCTAGGAGGGCAGCTCGGCGGTCGACCAGTCGCTGCTGACCGGCGAGTCCGTGCCAGTCGAGAAGGCGCCCGGCGACGCCGTCGCGGGCGCGACCGTCAACGCCGGCGGCCGGCTCGTCGTGCGCGCGGCGAAGGTGGGCGGCGCCACGGCGCTCGCGCAGATCGCGCGGCTCGTCACCGACGCTCAGTCGGGCAAGGCGCCGGTCCAGCGGCTGGCGGATCGCGTCTCAGGGATCTTCGTCCCGATCGTGATCGGCCTCGCGTTCGCGACGCTCGCCTTCTGGCTCGGGGCGGGCGAAGGCGCGGAGTTCGCGTTCACCGCGGCCGTCGCCGTGCTGATCATCGCCTGCCCGTGCGCCCTCGGTCTCGCCACGCCGACCGCGCTGCTCGTCGGCACCGGCCGCGGCGCCCAGCTCGGGCTGCTGATCAAGGGCCCGGAGATCCTCGAGTCCACGCGGCGGGTCGACACGATCGTCCTCGACAAGACCGGCACGGTGACGACGGGCCGCATGAGCCTCGTCGACGTCGTCGGCGCGGACGGCACCTCGCGCGACGAGGCGCTGCGGCTGGTCGGCGCGCTGGAGGACGCTTCCGAGCACCCCATCGCGCAGGCGATCGCCCGCGCCGCGCGCGAGGAGCTCGGGGCGCTGCCGGCGGTCGACGGCTTCACGAACCGCGAGGGCCTCGGCGTCGAGGGCGTCGTCGACGGCCACGCCGTGATCGCGGGGCGCCCCGCGCTGCTCGCCGACTGGGCCATGCACCTCCCGTCCGAGCTCGACGACGCGAAGGCGGCGGCCGAGGCGCTGGGACGGACCGCGATCGCGGCGGGCTGGGACGGCCGGGCCCGCGCCGTGTTCGTCGTCGCCGACACCGTCAAGCCGACGTCGGCCGAGGCGGTCGACGCGCTGAAGCGGCTCGGCCTCACGCCGGTGCTGCTGACCGGCGACAACGACGCCACCGCGCGCGCGGTCGCCGCGGAGGTCGGGATCGACGAGGTGATCGCCGAGGTGCTGCCCGCCGACAAGGCCGAGGTCGTCAAGCGCCTGCAGGGCGAGGGGCGGGTCGTCGCCATGGTCGGCGACGGCGTCAACGACGCGCCCGCGCTCGCGCAGGCCGACCTCGGGCTCTCGATCGGCACCGGGACCGACGTCGCGATCGAGGCGTCCGACCTGACGCTCGTGAGCGGCGACCTCCGCGCCGCCGCGGACGCCATCCGCCTCAGCCGCTCCACCCTCCGCACCATCAAGCAGAACCTCGGCTGGGCGTTCGGCTACAACGTCGCCGCCCTGCCGCTCGCGGCGATCGGCCTCCTCAACCCGATCATCGCCGGCGCGGCCATGGCGCTCTCGTCGGTGTCCGTCGTCGCCAACGCGCTGCGCCTGCGCCGCTTCCGCTCCCTCCACGCCTGAGTCGCGAAAGGACCTCCCATGGCTTCCCTCCCCGCCGTCACCGACCACACCTTCCAGGCCGAGGTGCTCGAGTCCGACGTCCCCGTGCTGGTCGACTTCGGCGCCGACTGGTGCCCGCCGTGCCGCGCGATCGCGCCCGTGCTCGAGTCGATCGCGGCCGAGCGAGACGACCTGCGGATCGTGACGCTCGACACCGATGCGAACCCCGCGACCGCGGCGGCCCACGGCGTGCAGGGACTGCCGACGCTGATCCTGTTCCGCGGCGGCCACGAGGCGGCCCGGGTCGTCGGCGCCTTCCCGAAGGGCCGGCTCCTGGCGGCGCTCGAACCGGCGCTGACCCGGTCTTCGCTCTCCTCGTAGCGGCGTCCCTGCTGCGATCGCGCTCCTAGGCGTCGTAGTCGACCGTGACCTCGGGGCTGGTGGGGTGCGATTGGCAGGTCAGGACGTATCCGGCGTCGAGGTCGGCCTGGCCGAGCGCGAAGTTCTGGTCCATCTCGACGGACCCGCAGACGACTCGCGCTCGGCAGGTGCCGCAGGCGCCGCCCATGCACGCTTACGGGGCGTCGGTTGCGGCGCGCATGGCCGCCTCGAGGATCGTCTCGCCGGGCTCGAGCGCGGCGGTCCGCTCCGATCCCGACAGGCGGACCGGCACCGCCGCCGCGGGGTAGGAGTGCTGTGGCGCCGCCCTCTTCTCGTAGCCGAAGAAGAGCTCGAGGTGGATGTGGGG
>DASZDF010000402.1:0-8382 GCA_035942275.1 Solirubrobacteraceae bacterium
GTCGACCAGCGACGCGGGCAGGAAGCCGCGCACGCCGAGGTCGATGATGAGGCCGCCCTTGACGACCTCGATGACGTTGCCGGGGATCGGCTCGCCGGACTCCTGGGCCGCCTCGATGCGCCGCCACGCCTTCTCGAAGCGCGCACGCTTCTTGGACATGATCAGGCGGCCGTCCTGGTCCTCCTTGGTGAGGACGAGGGCGTCGACCTCCTCGCCCATCTCGACCTCGTCGTGCGGGTCGACGGCCTTGCGGCTTGAAAGCTCGTTGGAGGGGATGACCCCCTCGCTCTTGTAGCCGATGTCGACGAGGACCTCGTCGTTGTCGATCCGGACCACGCGGCCCGTGACGACGTCGCCCTCGTCGAAGTGGCGAAGCGTTGCGTCGTAGTTGGGGACGACTTGACCGTCGATCTCCAGGAGGAGGCCGTCGGAGCCATCCACTACGCGTGCTTCGGTCGTAGTGTCAGTTGCCATGAGTCGCGAAAGCCTAGCGCAGTAAGGTTGCGCCGCCGTGCCGGTGCGAGCCACGAAACGCGGTGCTGAACGCACCCCTCTGGACCGTGACTGCGACGTCCTGATCTGCGGTGCGAGCTTCGCCGGACTGGCCGTCGCGCGGGAGCTGGCGGGCTCCGGTCGCGACGTCCTGATGGTCGATCGCTACGACGTCGGCGACAAGCAGACCTCCGCCTGCGCGGCGCCGACGGAGTGGCTCGAGGCGCTCGGCCTCGAGGGCTCGATGCAGCAGACGTTCACGCGCCTCGTGATCCACACGCCGCGAGGCACGACGACGTGGCCGCTGCCGTGGTCGTTCTCGACGTTCGACTACCGCACGCTGTGCTCGCTGCTCTTCGAGCAGACCGACGTGGAGTTCGACCACGCGAAGGTGAACGGCCGGACCGGCCACACCGTGCACACGGATCGCGGCGACCTGCGCGCGCCGCTCATCGTCGACGCGCTCGGCTGGCGGCGCGTGCTCGGCGCGGGCGCGAACGTGCAGCCGCCCGAGGCCTTCCTGTCCCGCGGCCTCGAGGTCCACCCGCACGGCCGCGGCGACGACCTCGAGCTGTGGCTCGACCCCAAGTACGTCCCCGCGGGCTACTCGTGGTCGTTCCCCGCCGACCACGAGCTGCGCGTCGGCGTCGGCTCGTTCGACCCGCGCTTCCACGTCAAGGACCCGACGCTCGAGCTCGCGCGCGACGTCTCCGTCGACGCCGTCCGCTTCCAGGGCAACTGGATCCCCCACAAGCTGCGCAAGGCGGCCGACGACGGGATCTTCTTCGCGGGCGACAGCGCCGGCCACTGCCTCCCGGTGACGGCCGAGGGGATCCGCACCGCGCTCTACTTCGGCATCGCGTGCGGGCGCGAGCTGCGCGCGGTCCTCGACGGCCGGCAGACGCGCGAGCACGCGCTCGCGCGCTACGGCGCGTTCTCCGACGAGCACGCGTGGAAGTACCTGTGGCTCAAGCGCGTGCAGAACCTCGTCGGCCGCGTGAACCCGACGCCGGTCATGCCGCTGGCGATCCGCGCGATGGCGAACGAGCGCCTGCTGCGATGGGCGTTCGATCACTACCTGGAGATCGCTCCTCCTCCTCCGGGCACCACGCCGGCTTCGGCTGGCCGGCGAGCTGGCCGCCGGGGCAGTCCTCGGCCGACACCGGCCGCCGCGGGTTCTTGATCCGCAGCAGGCCGACGAGGCCACCGATGCCCATGAGGATCGCCGCGAACGTGAGGCCCATGCGGAAGCCGTCGAGGTCCAGCGTGCCGCCGATGACCGCGCCGATCGCCGCGGTCGCGAGCAGGGACGCGACGCGCGCGACGGCGTTGTTGACGCCCGACGCGATGCCGGCGTTCTGCTCCTCGGCGTCGGCCAGGATCGCCGCCGTCAGCGGCGCGACCACGATCGACAGGCCGACGGAGAACACGACCAGGCCGGGCAGGACCTCGGCGACGAACGCCGGCGTCTCGTCGACCATCGCCAGGAGCAGCAGGACGCCCGCCGCGCAGACGAGCGGTCCCAGGCCCATGAAGAGGCGCGGGCCGTACCGGTCGGCGAGGGCGCCGAAGCGGCGCGAGAACGCGAACATCGCGACGGTCGCGGGCAGCGTGGCGAGCCCGGCCTCGAACGCGCCGAGGTTGCCGACCTGCTGGAGGAAGAGGACGAGCAGGAAGAACGTCGCGCCGAGCCCGCCGTAGAGCGCCAGCGTCTCGACGTTCCCCCACGCGAAGTTGCCGCGGCCGAAGAGGCCCAGCGGCAGCATCGGGTCGCGCTGCCGCCTCTCCCAGGCGAGGAACGCGGCGAAGATCGCGAGCCCGGCGGCGATCGGGAGCGCGACCATAGGGCTCCCCCACCCGTGCTCCGGCTGCTGGATGAGGCCGAACGTCGGCCCCGCGAGGCCCGCTGCGCAGAGCGCGGCGCCGACCCAGTCGGGGTGGCGGCCGGCGGTCATGACGGGAAGCATCGGCATCCGCGCCGCGAGCACGAGCGTGAGCGCGACGAACGGCACGTTGATCGCGAAGATCCAGCGCCAGTCGAGCGCGTCGATCAACCCGCCGCCGGCCAGCGGGCCGACCACGCTGGCGATGCCGCTGTACGCGGTCCACGCCCCGATCGCCGCGCCGCGCTCGTGGCCGCTGAACACCGCGACGATGATCGCCAGCGAGGCGGGCGTGAGGAGCGCGCCGAAGCCGCCCTGGAGCGCGCGGCCCGCGACGAGCAGCTCGACCGAGGGCGCGGCCGCACACACGACCGACGCGACGCCGAAGCCGGCGACGCCGAGCGTGAAGACCCGCTTCGCCCCGTAGACGTCGCCGAGGGACCCGCCGATCAGGATCAGCGAGCCGAGCATCAGCAGGTACGCGTTGACGATCCACTGCTGACCGGCCAGCCCGCCGCCGAGGTCCTCGCGGATGGCGGGCAGCGCGACGTTGACGACGGTCGAGTCGAGCAGCGCGACGAACGACCCCATGATCGCCGCCAGCAGCGTGATGCGCTTCTGGGCGGCGGTCAGGGTCACATGGTGAGACTAGACCGCCGTCAGAACCCCCTCCGCTCGCGCGCGCGCACGAGAAGCGGATCCAGCCCGCTTGCATGGCGACGCTGCAGCCACGCGTGCACGGCCCAGAGCGCGATCAGCACGCCGACGGCGATGCTGAGCGGCAGCACCTCGTCGATCGTGAACGCGCCCAGCGCGAAGAAGAAGAGGTAGGCGGCGATGACGCCGAGCGACAGCACCCAGAACAGGTTGCGCAATGAGCCCATGAGAAGCTCCCTCCCGTGAACGACTCCGTTCGGATGGTACCTCCGTTGCGCCAGGATTTCGACACCCCGCTCGCAATTCTGACGCTCGACCGGCCGGAGAAGCGCAACGCGCTGTCGATCGAGCTGCGCTTCGCGCTGGCCGACGCGCTCGACGCGCTCGCCGCTCGGGACGACGTGCACGCGGCGCTGCTCACCGGCGCCGGCACCGCGTTCTGCGCGGGCATGGACGTGACGCAGTTCGGCGGCGACCGCGCGAACAAGGAGCGGCTCCTCGAGTCGAGCGCGCGGGCGTTCGGCGCGGTCGCCCGCTTCCCGAAGCCGCTCGTCGCGTACGTCAACGGCCCCGCGATCGCGGGAGGCTTCGCGATCGCGCTGCTGTGCGACGTGCGGATCGCGGCGCCGGAGGCCCGCATGGGCTTCCCCGAGATCGGCCGTCACATCCCGCCGTCGTACGCGGCGGCCCGCGCCGCGCTGCCGGAGTCACTCGCGCGCGAGCTGTGCCTCACCGGGCGCGTGCTCGACGCCGAGGAGGCGGAGCGCCGCGGCGTCGTCTCCGCTATCGGGTCGTACGACGAAGCGCTCGCGACGGCCCGCGGGATCGCGGAATCGCCGCCGGCGGCGACGCGCGAGGTCAAGCGACGCGCGCTCCTCCACGGCGAGCGGACCTGGCTCCCGCTGCTCGACGACGAGCTCGACCGGCTCCGCGCCGCGCTGCTCGGCTAGAAGCCGCGGCGCTCGCGGTCGGAGGACGGCGACGCGCCGCCCGCCCAGAGCCGCCGCCACGAGTACGCGAGCCACACGAGCGCGAGGACGAGCGCGGCGATCGCCCAGCCGGGATCCTCGGTCGGGTCGACGCCGCCGATCGCGACGAAGAACAGGAACAGGACGACGAGGCCGCCGCACACCGCCATGAGGACGGTGATGGGCGTGATGCCGCCGCGGTAGTCGCTCGACCTCCGCCCCGGTCCGCCCCGGCGCTCGTCCCTCCGCCGGTCCGCGCGCTGCCGTCGCTCCGTCGCCATCGTGGCGCGAATGTACCGCCCGGGGCGGCGGCGCGCCAGAGCGGGCGACGCTCAGAACACGACGGTCCGGTTGCCGTCGAGCAGCACGCGGTCCTCGAGGTGCCAGCGCACGGCGCGCGCGAGGACCGTCCGCTCGATGTCGCGCCCCATGCGCTGGAGCGCGCCCACGTCGTCGGCGTGCGACACGCGCGCGACGTCCTGCTCGACGATCGGCCCCGCGTCGAGCTCCTCGGTGACGTAGTGCGCGGTCGCGCCGATGATCTTCACGCCGCGCTCGCGCGCCCGCTCGTACGGCGCCGCGCCGGCGAACGCCGGCAGGAACGAGTGGTGGATGTTCATCACGGGCGCGCCCACGCGCGCGAGGAAGTCGCCGCTGAGGATCTGCATGTAGCGCGCGAGGACGACCAGGTCGAAGCGCCCGGCCAGGACACCGAGCATCGCCTCCTCCGCGGCCTCGCGCTGCTCGCGCGAGTTCGGCACGTGCACGAACGGCACGCCGAACGACTCGACGTCGGCGCGCGCGTCGTCGTGGTTGGAGACGACGACCTCGACGTCGGCGAACAGCTCGCCGCTGCGCCGCCGCCAGAGCAGGTCGAGCAGGCAGTGCTCCTCGCGGCTGACGAGGATCGCGAGGCGCTTCGGGACCGCCGCGTCGGTGAACGTCGCGGTCATCGCGAAGGGGTCGGCGACGGCCGTCGCGAACCGGTCGCGCAGACCGTCGATCGGCTCGTCGTGCTCGAACTCCATCCGCATGAGGAAACGCCCGCCGGAGGGATCGGTCGAGTGCTGCGCCGACGAGGTGATGTTCGCCCCGCTCGCGTGCAGGAACCCGGCGACCGCGGCGACGATCCCCGGCCGGTCCGGGCACGACACGAGCAGCCTACCGTGCACCGGCCTACTCGCGGACCACGAGGTAGACGCCCGCGGCGAGCAGCACCACGCCGACGACCTTCCCGACGGTGATCGGGTCCTTGGGGAGCCCGAGCAGGCCGAACTGGTCGAGGACGACCGACGCCGAGAGCTGGCCGGCGATCGTCGCGGCGACCACGGGGCCGGCGCCCAGCTCCCGCACCGTCACGAGCACGGTCGTCACGTACGCCGCGCCGAGGACGCCGCCGGTCAGGTAGTACCAGGACAGCGTCCTCGCCTCGCCCATCGTGCCGAAGCCGCCCTTCGCGAACGCGGCGATCACGGCCAGCACGCCCGTCCCGATCGCGAACGAGATGAACGCCGCCTGGAAGCTGCCGGTCGCCTTGCCGAGCATCGAGTTGATCGGCGCCTGGAGCGCGATCAGCCCGCCGACGAACGCGGTCAGGACGACCGCGCCGCCGCGGTCCACTACTTCGCCTCCAGCCAGGTGCGCCCGGCGCCGACGTCGACCGCCAGCGGCGGCTCGCGCGGCTGCCACGGCCCGACCATCACGCGCTCGACCAGCGCGCGCACCGCGCCGACCTCGTCCTCCGGCGCCTCGAGCAGCAGCTCGTCGTGGACGGTCAGGATCTGGCGGGCGCGCAGCCCCTCCGCGCGCAGCTCGCGGGCGCACCGGATCATCGCCAGCTTCAGCACGTCCGCGGCCGTGCCCTGGATGACCGTGTTCACCGCCAGCCGCTCGCCGAGCGAGTGCATCTGCCAGTTGCGCGCGCGCAGCTCGGGGATCTGGCGCCGCCGGCCGAACAGCGTCGACACGTAGCCCTGCTCGGTCGCCTGCTCGATCGTCGACTGGATGAACGCGGCGACAGCGGAGAACCGCTCGAGGTAGGCGTCGATGAACGCCTTCGCCTCCTCGCGCGGGATGTTCAGGCGGTCGGCGAGGCCGTAGTCGCTCAGCCCGTAGACGATCCCGTAGTTGATCATCTTCGCCTTCGACCGCATGCCGGGGTCGATGTCGGCCTCGGCCACGCCGAAGACCTCCCGCGCGGTCGCGGTGTGCACGTCCTCACCGCGCTTGAAGATCTCCTTCAGCACCTCCTCGCCGGCGATGTGCGCGAGCACCCGCAGCTCGACCTGCGAGTAGTCGGCGCTGACGAGCACGTGCCCCTCGTCGGCCTCGAAGCAGCCGCGGATCTCGCGGCCGAGCTTCGTCCGGATCGGGACGTTCTGCATGTTCGGGTTCGTCGAGGACAGTCGCCCGGTCGACGCCACCGCCTGGTCGAACGTCGTGTGGATGCGCGACAGCGAGTCGACGAGGTCGGGCAGCACCTCGAGGTACGTCTTGGTGAGCTGGTTGAGCTCGCGCCAGCGCTCGATCTTGGGGATCACCGGGTGCTCGTCGCGGATCGCCTGGAGCACCCGCGCGTCGGTCGAGAATCCGGTCTTGCCGCGGCGCTTCTTCGACAGCCCGAGCTTCGTGAAGAGCACCTCGCCGAGCTGCTGTGGCGACCCGATGACGAACTCCTCCCCGGTGAGCCTGAAGATGTCGTCCTCGAGGTCGCGGATCTCGGCGCGGACCCGGTCGCGGACCTCCTGGAGCCGCGCGACGTTGAGCCGGACGCCGGCCTCCTCCATCTCGCGCAGCGTGTGCACGAGCGGCAGCTCGATCTCGTCCATCACGTGCGTGAGGCCCCAGTCGTCGAGCCGCGCGCGCTGCCACGCGGCGAGCTCGCGCAGGCGGACCGCGTCGGCGCCGGCCGGGTCCGTGACGTTCGTGGCCAAGCCGCGCTCCTCGACCAGCTCGCGGACCGGGAACGCGCGGCGCGCGGGCTCGATGAGGTACGCGGCGATCATGGTGTCGTGCGCGAGGTTCGGCGGGACGACCTCGAACGACTTCGCGTCGTGCGCGGTGACCGGACGCTCGTCGGCGGCGAGCATCACCTGCCGCGGCGCGTCGCAGTCGCCGACGAGCAGCTCCTCCCCCGTCGCCACGCCGAAACGCCAGGCGTCGCCGGCCGGCGGCAGCTCGCCCTCCGGCGTCTCGGGCTGCCGGACGGCGAGCGTCACCGGCGCGGCGGGCAGCTCGGCGACGTCGTTGAGCGTCGCCTCGCGCTGCGTCGCCTCGACCGTCCGCTCGGGGACGGGCGCCGGCGCGGCCTCGTCGTCGCCGAGCGCCTCCTCGAGGCGGCGCAGCGGGTCGCGCAGCTCGAAGTCGCGGAAGACCTCGCGCAGGCGCGCGCGGTCGGGCGTGCGCGCGAGCGCGTCGTGGAGGTCGAGCTCGATCGGGACCTCGCACTGCGCCGTCGCGAGCTGCTTGGAGATCCGCGCGTTCTCGGCGTGCGCCGTCAGGTTCTCCTTGCGCTTGGCGCCGGAGATCTGGTCGACGTTCTCGAGCACCGCCTCGAGCGTCCCGAACTGCTGGAGCAGCTGCGCGGCGGTCTTGTCGCCGATGCCGGGGACGCCGGGGATGTTGTCCGACGTGTCGCCCTTGAGCCCGTAGAAGTCGGGGATCAGCTCGGGCGCGATGCCGTAGCGGTCGATCACCGCCTGGCGGTCGTACGTCTTCGTCTCGGTGATCCCGCGCGACGTCGCCATCACCTTGACGCCGTCGCCGACCAGCTGGAACGCGTCGCGGTCGCCGGTCACGACCGTCACCGGGATCCCCTCCGCCTTCGCCCGCTCGGCGATCGTCGCGATGACGTCGTCGGCCTCGTAGCCCTCGACGCGGTAGTTGGTGTAGCCGAAGGCCTCGACCAGCGGCTCCATGTGCGGGTACTGCTCGGCGAGCAGGTCGGGCCGCGACGGCCGGTCGCCCTTGTACTCCGGGTAGACCTCGCGCCGCCCGCTCGAGCCGGCGTCCCACACCACGACCGTCGGCTGCACGCCGTGGTCGGTCAGCAGCTTCACGAGCATCGAGGCGAAGCCGAAGATCGCGTTCGTGGGCCGGCCGTCCGACGTCGCGATCGACTCCGGCAGCGCGAAGAACGCCCGGTAGACGAGCGAGTTGCCGTCGATGAGGAAGAGCTCGCGCGGAGCGTCGCCGTTCGTCGCCACCGCGCCATCGTAGGATGCAGCCGCCGTGGCCGCCGCCCCGACCTCCGCCCAGTTCTCCCTGACCATCCGCGTGGAGCTGGAGCACCGCCCCGGCGCGCTCGGCGAGGTGCTGACCGCGATCGGCGGCGCCGGCGGGCAGCTCGGCGCCATCGACCTGATCGAGGCCGACGACCGGCG
>DASZDF010000403.1:0-8168 GCA_035942275.1 Solirubrobacteraceae bacterium
CTCATCGGCGTCATCGTCGTCGGGTTCTTCTCCGCCGTCTCGATGACCTCGGGCGGCGGCGCCTGGGACAACGCGAAGAAGCTGATCGAGGACGGCGAGTACGGCGGCAAGGGCTCCGAGGCCCACGCCGCGTCGGTCACCGGCGACACCGTCGGCGACCCGTACAAGGACACCGCCGGCCCGGCGATCAACCCGATGATCAAGGTCGCGAACGTCGTCGCGATCCTGATGATCCCCGTCCTGGTCTAGCCCGGACGGACGACCCGTTTCGCGGAGGGGCCCCGGAAGGGGCCCCTTTGCGTTCCGCGGGTCGGCGGAGCATCATCTGCGGCGCGATGCGCGCCGATGACCGCCGCCGGGAGCGCACCGTCGCCGCGCTGGGCGACGGCTACGCCGCGGGAGCGATCGGCACCGACACGCTGACGCTCCGCGTCGAGGCGGCCTACCGCGCCCGCAGCGCGGACGAGCTGCGCCGCCTCACCGCCGACCTGCCGCGCCGCTGGCTCGACGCCCTTCTCGACCTGCTGCCGGGCCGCGCGCACCGCGTGCCGACCGTGCACGTCGCGCCGCCGCCGGAGGGCCCGGGGCCGTGGACGATCGGCCGCGCCGACGCGTGCCGGCTGGTCATCGAGCACGGCACCGTCAGCCGCCGCCACGCGGTCATCGAGCACACCGCGGAAGGGCTCGAGGTCCGCGACCTCGGCTCGCTGAACGGGACGTGGGTCAACGGCTGGCGCGTCGAGCGCGCGACGCTTCGCCCGGGAGACGCGCTCCGGATCGGCGAAGTCCGGGTAGTGCTGCGGGATGGCTGAACCTGTCCCGTCCGGGAGCGACGTCTCCGCGGGCACCTACACCTGTACGAACTGCGGCAACAGCATCGACGTCCAGTCGGTGCAGAGCCTGCCGCCATGCCCGAACTGCGGCAACGGCGAATGGTCGACCGTCACCGGCGGCGACTCGAAGGACGACCCCTACCCCGACCGCTCGTAGACCGCCATGGTCGCCGCGCCCGCCCGCGGGCGCGCGGCCAGCGGCCGGTAGACGATCCGCTTCCCGTCGAGCACGCCGCGGACCAGCCCGCGCCGCACGGTCAGCGTGCCCGTGGCGCCGCTGCCCGTCACGATCAGCGTGTCCGCGCCCTCGCGGAGGACGCCGCTCACGCGCACGCCGCCCACGACCTCGTAGCGCTCGAGTCGCACGTTGCTGACGCGGTCGAACCGCAGGCGCCCGCCGCGCAGGCCCGGGATCCGCCGCACGTCGCTCAACGCCGCCGCGGTCGCCCAGCGCTCCGCGTCGCGCAGCGTCAGGTCGACCGCGACCGCGGTCCGGCCGATCACCGCCGGCACGTCGCCGCGCGGACGCGGCACGGCCGCGAGCGAACGGGCCGCCGGCAGCGCGATGTCGAAGAACCGCGTCCGGCCGGCGCAGGTCTCGCGCGGCAGGCCGGCGAGGAAGCGCCGGACGCCCCGCATCGCGCAGCCGCTGAGGTCCGAGCCGAGCACCGAGTGGCCGACGCCGGGCACCGGGAGCACCTGCGCCGCGGGGAACTGCGCGGCGAGGCGCCGCTGGTCCTCGAGCGGCGTGCGGAGGTCCTCCCGCCCCGCGAGCACGAGCACGGGCACGTCGGGTCCGGGGTTGATCGAGGGCGGGAACGGCGGGCGCGGCGTCCCGGGCCACCCGAGGCATGCCGTCGCGGCGATCTTGGGCATGACGGCCTCCACCGGGAACGGCGCGTAGCTCGCCGCCGCCTCGTCGAGCGCCTTCGCGAGGAGCGCGGGGCGCCCCGTCGGGTCGGAGTCCGACGGCCACGGGAGCTGCCCCTCGATGCACGTCGTGGCCAGGAAGCGCGCCTGGTTGACGCCGCCGCTTCCGCCCCCGCCGCCCACGTAGCGCACGAGGCGCAGCAGAGGCGCCGCGTCGCGGCGCGTGGCCGCCTGCAGCGCCGCGGGCAGCTCGGCCCGCAGCAGCGGGTCGAGGTCCGAGGCGCGCAGCAGCGAGTACAGGTCGCCCGGGTCGAGCCCTCGGAGCGGCCGGCGGTCGAGCAGCTCGACGGCGCGCTCGAGCATGTCCCGCGGCGAGCCGAGGATGCTCGCGCAGCCCGGGATGAAGCAGATCTCATCGAGCACCCGCGGCAGCGCGAGCTGGGGGAGGCGCCCGAGGACGTCGAGGCCCTCGACCGGCGACGCCGAGTCGAGGATGACCGCGGCGGTGCTCTGCGGGAAGCGGCGCGCGTACTCGCCGGCGACCTGGGCGCCGTAGGAGACGCCGAGCGGGATGATGCGCTCGCGCCCGATCGCCGCCCGCACGTCCTCGAGGTCGAGGACCGTCTCGTAGGTCGAGTAGAGCCGCCGGCGGGCGCCGAGGAGCTGGCCGCAGCGCGCCACCGCCGCCGCGGTCTCGGTCACCGAGGCGTCGTCGAGGCGGCGCAGCGACGGGCAGCGCAGGGGCGACGAGCGCCCGGCGCCGCGCTGGTCGACGACGACGATCTCGTAGCGGTCCCACAGCGGCCGGAGGAGGTCGGTCGCGATCTCACCGGCGCTCCCGACGGCGGGCTCGCCGGGCCCGCCGGCGAGGAACACGATCGTCCCGCGGCGCGCGCCCCTGGCGGGGAAGCGCGCGTACGCGACGTCGATCCGGGCGCCGCCCGGGTTCGCGTGGTCGAGCGGGACGCTGACGGTGGCGCGGCGCCCGCCGTCCTCGCCGGGCCCGCTCTCCTGTGCCGGAGCCACCGGCGCGAAGCTGAGCAACCCTACGCAAAGCGCGGCAACTACTGAGAAGACCCTTTTCCGCTGCATGGCGCGAAATGTGCCATATGGCGGGGTAGGGAGCGCCACATGCCCGACCGCGACCCCATGGACGAGCAGGCCGTGATCGGCGCCCTCAACGAGGCGCTGGCCCTGCAGCACCGCTCGGCGATCGCCTACACCGTCGCCGCCGGGAGCCTGACCGGCTTCCAGTTCCAGCCCCTCGCCCTCGAGCTCGGCCGCTTCGCGCTCGAGGAGACCGCCGACGCCAGGCACCTCGTGGAGAAGATCGTCACGCTCGGCGGCGAGCCGACGACCGACGTCGCCGACCTCCCGTTCCACGCCGATCCCGAGCGGTCGATCGAGGCGCTCATCGACCACGAGACGAGGACGATCGAGGCGCTCCAGGCGGTCATCCCGCCCAGCGGCCAGGAGGGCCGCTCGGAGGCGCTCGAGCACCGGATGGAGCACATGATCATGCGCAAGCAGGAGCAGGTGGACGCCCTCATCCGCGCGTCACGCGCCGGATAGCAGTGCCGACATAGACTCGCCCCAGGAATGGCCCAACGCCGACTCCACGGCCTGCAGCGCGTCCTCGGCGTCAATGCCCTGTTCGCGACCGCCTACGGCAACGTCGGCTCGTCGATCTACTACGCGCTCGGCCTCGTCGCCGCGCTCGCGCTGGGCCTCACGCCGATCGTCTTCATCATCGCCGGCGCGCTCTTCTACTGCACCGCGACCACGTACGCCGAGGCCACCTCGATGTACCCGGAGGCGGGCGGCGCGTCGCTGTTCGCGCGCCGGGCCTTCAACGAGTTCTGGTCCTTCTTCACCGCGTGGGCCCAGATGCTCAACTATGTCATCACGATCGCGATCTCGGCGTTCTTCGCGGCGCACTACGCCGGCGGCGTCGCGTGGGAGTCGCTCAAGCACGCGCCGGCCGACGTGATCTTCGCCGCCGCGATCGTGGCGCTGCTCGCGCTCGTCAACGTGCGCGGCGTGAGCGAGGCCGTCGGGGTCAACCTCGTCCTGGCCGTCGTCGACTTCCTCAGCCAGGTGACGATCGTGATCGTCGGCGTCGTCCTCGTGTTCAGCCCCGACGTCCTGCTGCGGAACCTCGAGTTCTTCGGGGAGGCGCCGACGCTGTCGCAGTTCCTCCTCGCGATCCCGATCGGCACGATCGCCTACACGGGCATCGAGACGATCTCGAACATGGCGGGGGAGGCGCGCGACGAGGACAAGACGATCCCCGCCTCGATCCGCCGCGTGATGTTCGCGGTCTTCGCCATCTACTTCACGCTGCCGCTGATCGCCCTCTCGGCGCTGCCGGTGCGCTGCGACGGCGCGGGCGAGAACTGCACGACGCTGCTCGGCGTCGCCTCGGAGGACGGCGGCTACGCGACCGACCCGATCATCGGCATCGTCTCGGCGATGGATCTCGGCGGCATGCAGGCCGGCGCGGAGATCTACGTCGGCATCCTCGCCGTGACGATCCTCATCGCGGCGACGAACGCCGGGGTGCTGGGCGTGTCGCGCCTGACGTACTCGATGGGGCTGCACCGCCAGCTCCCCGACCAGCTGCGCCGGCTCCACCCACGGTACGGGACGCCCGCCTTCGGGATCCTCCTCTTCTCGGCGATCGCGATCCTCGCGATCCTTCCGGGCCAGGCGGAGTTCCTCGGCTCGATCTACGCGTTCGGCGCGATGCTCTCGTTCTCGATGGCGCACGTCGCGCTGATCCGGCTCCGCGTCACCGATCCCGACCACCGCCGGCCGTACCGCAGCCCCGGCACCGTCCGCTTCCGCGGCCACGTCCTGCCGCCGTTCGCGCTGATCGGGCTGCTCGGGACCGGGCTGTCGTTCGTCGTCGTCTCCGCGCTCGACCTCACGGTCGCGGCGTCCGGGTTCCTCTGGCTGGCGCTGGGGATGGTCGTCTACGTCGTCTACCGCCGCCGGCAGGGCCTCGACCTGACGAGCACGGTGAAGGTCGCGACGCCGCAGCCGGTCGTCGACCGCGAGGCGGAGTACGCGTCGGTCCTCGTCGCGTTCGACCTCGCCCACTTCGTCCCCGACGCCGTCGCGACCGCGCAGAAGCTGGCGGCGAGGCGGCGCCGCGGGATCCACGTCCTCGTGTGGATCACCGTCCCGAACTCCTCGCCCGTCGACGCGGCGATGCCGGAGCAGGAGCTCGCGGCGCAGGCGCTCATCGAGCAGGCGAAGCTGCGCGGGGGCCGGAGGGTCTCCGGCCACTACGAGAAGATCCGCGCCGGCCAGGCGGGACGCCTCGTGATCCAGGAGGCGCGGGAGATGCGGGCGGCCGCCATCGTCATGCCACTGCCCCCGCGCGTCCGCGGCGGCAGCCTGTTCGGCTCGACGCTCGAGACCGTGCTCACCGAGCGCCCGTGTCGCGTGATCATCGAGTCCGTCCCCGGCTCCGACCGCGGCGGGGTCGACGTCGCCGCGACCGTGCCGGTCGGCGCGAGGTAGGGGCGGCCGATGTACCGGACCGGCTCGATCGTCATGTCGATCGCCATCGTCGTGCTCGGGGTCGCGATGCTCGTGACCACCGCCGCCCGTGGCGGCGGCCCGCTCTCGGCGGGCGTCGTCGTCGGCGCGCTGTTCTGCGCCTTCGGCGCGGGGCGCCTCTACCTGTGGAAGGACCGCGGCTAGGTGGCCGAGCGCGACGGACGGCCGATCTTCCGCCGCAGCCTCGGCTCGCCGACGCTGTTCGCGATCGTCTACACGTCGGTCGCGAGCGCGATCTACTTCGCGCTGGGGGTCGTCGCCGAGAACGCGCTTGGGCTGACGCCGGTCGTCTTCCTGCTCGCCGCCGGGTTCTTCGTCATCACGACGATGACCTACGTCGAGGGCGCCTCGCTGCACCAGGAGCGCGCCGGCTCGACCGTCTTCGCCCGCTACGCCTTCAACGAGCTCGTCTCGTTCGTCGCGGCGTGGGCCATCCTCCTCGACTTCCTCATCCTCGTCGCGGTCGCGTCGTACATGACCAGCGACTACATGGGGGTGTTCTGGGACGGGTTCGAGCACGGCGACGGCGAGACCGTGCTCGTGCTCGGCGTGGTCGCGTACGTCGCGCTGCGCAACGTGCTCGGCTTCTCCACGGGGAGGGCGAAGCGCATCCTCGCGCTCGTCGTGACCGACCTGGCGGTCCAGCTCGTCGTCATCGTGCTCGGGCTCTTCCTCGTGCTCGACGTGTCGCAGCTCGTCGACCAGGTCGACCTCGGCGTCACGCCGCAGTGGGACGAGCTGATCTTCGCGCTGACGCTGGCCACGGTCGCGTTCACGAGCCTCGAGTCGGCGGCGGGGCTCGCCGGCGAGGTCGCGGTCGGGCGCCGCGGGCTCAAGCGGATGGTGACGAGCGTGGCGCTGACCGTGCTCGTGATCTACGTCGGGATGTCGCTCGTCGCGCTGAGCGCGCTGCCGGTCGTCGATGGGCAGACCCAGCTCGGCACCACCTACCTCGAGCGGCCCGTGCTCGGCATCGTCGCCGCCTACGACCCCGTCTGGCTTGCAGACGTGCTCCGGTACGTCGTCGGCGTGCTGGCGACGGTGACGCTCGTCGCCGCCGCGAACTCCGGGATGCTCGGCCTGTCGCGCCTGGCGTACTCGCTCGGGACGAACCGCCAGATCCCGTCCGCCGTCGGCCGCCTGCACCCCAAGCGCGCGACGCCGTTCGTCGTGATCACGATCGCGGCCGTGCTCGCCGGCGCGCTGACGCTCGCCAAGGACATCGAGTTCCTGGTCGGCATCTACGCGTTCGGCGCGCTCCTCGCGTTCACGCTCGCGCACGCGTCGATCATCGTGCTGCGCTTCCGCGAGCCCGATCGCCCGACGCCGTACCGCATGCCGTTCAACGTCCCGTTCCGCGGCGTGGACGTGCCGCTGCCCGCGGTCGTCGGCGCCGCGGCCTCGTTCGCGGCGTTCGTGAGCGTGCTCGTGCTCCACGAGGGCGCGCGGTACATCGGCCTCGGCTGGATGACGTTCGGCCTGCTGCTCTACGTCATCTACCGCGTCAGCGAGGAGAAGCCGCTGCTGCGGCGGGTGCGGGTGCCGCAGGAGGCCCTCCAGATGCCGCGCGAGCGTCACGAGGCGGAGTACGGCTCGATCCTCGTCCCGCTCACCGGCAGCCCGCTCGACGACGACATCGTGCAGACGGCCGGGCGGCTCGCGACCGAGGAGCAGGCCGACGCGGCGCTGGGCGAGACCGGCGCCACGATCGAGGCGCTCTGGGTGTTCGAGGTGCCGATGGCGCTGCCGATCGACGCGCGGCTGCCCGATGCGCAGCTGGAGGCGGGGCGCGCGGCGCTGCGGCGGGCGAAGGCGGTGGGCGAGGAGTACGCGGGCGTCGAGGTGGCGACCGCCACCGTGCGCGCGCGGCGGGCAGGACAGGCCATCGTCGAGGAGGCGCGGCGGCGCGGCGTGGAGGCGATCGTGCTCGCCGCGGAGGAGCCGACGCGGGTCCGCGGCGGGGCGCTGCTGGGCGGGCGCGGGACGCCGCGCGACCAGTTCGTGGGGGAGGTCACGCGCTACGTCGTGACCAAGGCGCCGTGCCGCGTGATCCTGACGGCACCCCCGGCGCGCGACGGCGGATAGCATCGGATCCGTGTTCGTGTTGATCGTCGGCGCCGGGCGGGTGGGCTCGTCCGTCGCCAAGAAGGCGCTGGCCGCAGGCCACGAGGTGTCGGTCCTCGACGAGGACCCGCTGTCGCACGAGCGGCTGGACGCCAACCAGGCCAGCTCGTGGGAGGACGCCGGCGGGCGCTTCACCGTCGGCACCGCGCTCGAGATCGACGCGCTGCTCGAGGCGGGGATCGAGCAGGCGGACACGTTCATCGCGTCGACGAACGGGGACAACACCAACCTGGTGATCGCACAGATCGCGCAGCGGCGGTTCGGGGTGGGACGGGTCATCGCCCGCGTCCTCGACCCCGCGCGCGCCGCGTGGTACCGCGAGTCCGGGCTCGAGACGATCTGCCCCACGCAGTACGCGATCTCCGAGTTCGACAAGGTCCTCGGGATCGGGAGCGTCTAGGTGTACGTCGTCATCTGCGGTGGCGGCAAGGTCGGTTGGAACCTCGCGCGCGAGCTCATCGAGAAGGGCAACGAGGTCACGCTGGTCGAGCAGGACCGGCGCCGCTACCTGATCATCGAGGAGGAGCTCGAGCACGCCGTCCAGTACGGCGACGCCACAGAGCTATGGGTCCTCGAGCGGGCGGGGATCCAGCGGGCGGAGCTCGTGATCGCGGTCACCGGCGACGACGAGGACAACATCCTCATCTGCCAGATCGCCAAGGAGAAGTACCTCTGCGAGCGGACGATCTCGCGCGTGAACAACCCGCGCAACCTGCAGCACTTCGAGCTCTTGGGGATCCAGCCGGCGGTGTCCGCGACCGACCTGATCCTGCG
>DASZDF010000404.1:0-1504 GCA_035942275.1 Solirubrobacteraceae bacterium
GGCCAGGGCGACCAGCGGATGTTCCAGCGCCTCGCCGAGCTCGTCGAGCCCGGCCGCCGCCCCGCCGCCGTGCTCTTCGCCGACATCGAGGGCTCGACCGGGCTGTCGCGGCGGATGGCGAGCGCCGCGTACTTCGACCTCATCCGCGGGCTCACCGGCACGGCGGATGCCGCGATCCTCGACGCCGGCGGGGTGATCGGCAAGCACGCGGGCGACGGCGTGAGCGCGTTCTTCCTCGCCGACCAGGTGGGCTCGTCCCCGGCGGCGGCGCGGGCCGCGCTGCGCGCCGCGCGGGCGATCGTCGCCAAGGCGCGCGAGGCGGACGTGACGATGCGCGTGGCGATCCACTGGGGCGCGACGCTCTACATCGGCCAGGTCGCGACGAGCGGGCGCCTCGAGGTGACCGCGCTCGGCGACGAGGTCAACGAGTGCGCGCGCATCCAGGAGGCGGCGGCGCCCGGCGCGCTGCTCGCGACCAAGCAGCTCGTCGAGCGCCTCGACCCGGACGAGGCGGTGGCCGAGGGGCTCCAGCCCTCGGCGCTCCGCTACACGCTCGTCTCGGAGCTGCCGGGGGCGGGGGAGAAGGCGGTCCGCGACGCCGGGAGCATCGCCGTCGCGGACGTCTCCGCGCCCTAGCCCGTCGGAGACGGTTCGCTGCGGTCGTGGCGAGCCCTGGTCAGGCGAGGGCGCGCTCGCGCCAGAGGTCGCGGACCAGCAGGAAGACCGCGGCCGCCCCGGCGGCGACCGCGACCGCGACCTCCGCCCCGCCCCATGGGAGCGGGCCGGAGGGTGGGGCCAGCTCGCCGTCGCCGGCGCGCGCTCCGATCAGCAGCCACGCGCCGCCCGCGACCGTCACCGCCGCGAGCGCGGCGCCGATGCGCGGCGCGTGCCGCAGCCCCCAAGCGGCGAGCGCCGCCGCGACCGGGACGACCGGCAGCAGCTCCCGCCCGGGGAAGCCTGCGTCGTCCTCGAAGACCGGGGCGAGGAACGCCGCGACCGCGAGGGCCGCGGCGCAGAGGGCGACGAGGAACCCTGCCGTGACCTGGACGTCGACGACGCTCGGCAGCGCGACCGAGAGCCGCTCGCGCACCGAGCGGACGAGCAGCTCGAGCGCGTAGAAGGCGAGCGCTCCGAACGGCGCCCAGACGAGCAGGCCCCACTGCGGGTCGACCCAGAGGGTGAGGAGGCGCTCCGCGCGCGCGGCGTAGTCGCCCGCGCTGCTCGCGCCGGTCGCGTCGCCGGGCACGGCGGCGTAGGGCGTCAGCCCGCCGTAGAGCCGCTCGTTGACGGTGATGAGCATGACGGCCGGGACGAGGACGACCTCCAGCGCGGCGAACGCGGGCAGGCCGCGGCGGCGGCGGCGCAGCCAGCGCGCCTGCGCGGCGGCGCAGACGACCGCGAGCGGCAGGTACTTCACGCTCAGCCACGGTAGGACGGCGATGAGGAGCGCCGCCGTCGTCGCGCGGCGGAACGTCGGCTCGTCGCGGACGCGGAGCGTGTACAG
>DASZDF010000405.1:0-4525 GCA_035942275.1 Solirubrobacteraceae bacterium
TACGAGGACATCGCGCTGCTGCGGCGCGCGGAGCTCGAGCGCCTCTTCCCGCGCGGCGACGTGATCGCCGAGCGCGTCGGTCCCCTCGCCAAGAGCTGGATCGCCGTAGGGTCCCGCGCGTGATCGAGGACCTCGTCAACGTCGTGGACTTCGAGCGGCGCGCGGCGGAGCTGCTCGACGAGGGCGTGCACGGCTACTACGCGGGCGGCGCCGGCGACGAGTGGACGCTGCGCGAGAACGTCGCCGCCTTCTCGCGCAGGCGCCTGCGGCCGCGCGTGCTCGTCGACGTCAGCGACGTCTCCGCCGCGACGACCGTGCTCGGCGCCCCCGTCTCCATGCCGCTCCTCGTCGCCCCGACCGCCCTCCACCGCCTCGCCCACCCGGACGGCGAGCCCGCCGTCGCCCGCGCCGCCGCCGCGGCCGGCACGATCTTCACGCTGTCGACGCTGGCGACGTCGCGCCCGCAGGAGGTGGCGACCGGCGCGCCGCCCGCGCCGCGGTGGTTCCAGCTCTACGTGCTGCGCGACCGCGGGGTCAGCAACGCGCTCATGGAGGAGGCGGTGGAGTGCGGCTTCGACGCGATCGTGCTCACCGTCGACGCCCCGCGTGCCGGGCGCCGCGAGCGCGACGTGCGGACGAACTTCGCGGTGCCCCCGGACATCGAGATGCCGGCGATCCGCTCCGCCGTCGGCAAGCCGACGAGCCCCTCCCCCGTGCAGTTCTTCTCGCTGCTCGACATGTCCCTGACGTGGTCCGACCTCGAGCGCCTCGCGAGCGACTGCTCGCTGCCCGTGCTCGTCAAGGGCGTCCACACCGCCGAGGACGCGCGCCTCGCCGCCGACCACGGCGCCGCGGGCGTCATCGTCTCGAACCACGGCGGGCGCCAGCTCGACCGCGTCCCCGCCGCGCTCGACATGCTCCCGGAGGTCGTCGAGGAGGTGGGCGACCGCGTCGAGGTGCTGATGGACGGCGGGATCCGGCGCGGCACGGACGCCCTCGTCGCGCTCGCGCTCGGCGCCAGGGCGGTGCTCGTCGGCCGGCCCGTCCTGTGGGGCCTCGCGTGCGGCGGCGAGGCCGGCGCGCTGCGCGTCCTCGAGATCCTGAAGGCCGATATCGAGCTCGGCCTTACGCTCCTCGGCGCCCCGACTCCCGCCGATGTGACGCCCGCTCACGTCCGCGTCGCTTGAGGTCGCGGACAGCGGGTGGACGGAAGGCCCAGTTGACCGGCCCTCCGGGCCGCAGGTACCGTGGTCGTTCGGAGTCAAGGATGATCCCCGGAGCCATCGCCCCCAGAGCCCTCCTCGGCGCCCTCGCCGCCGTCCTTCTCGCCGCGGCGCCGGCGTCCGCGGAGACGTTCGGACCGACCGGGGCCGTCCCGATCGAGAGCGCGGCCAGCTCCTCCGCCCTCCCCGTCAGCGGCCTCGCCGGCCCCATCACCGACGTCAACGTCCTCCTGCACGACATCGACCACGCGCGGGCGGACGACATCGACATCCTCGTCCAGTCGCCGACCGGCTCGCGGCTCGTGCTGATGTCGGACGCCTGCGGCGCGGGCGCGCTCATCAACGGGGACCTGAAGTTCGACCAGGTCGCGACGGCCTCGCTGCCCGCGGCAGGGCCATGCGACGACGGCCTCTACGACCCCACCGACCACCCGCCGCCCGACTCGTGGACCGTCAACCCGTTCTACGGCAGCCTCGACGACTTCAACGGCGAGGTGGCGAACGGGACGTGGTCGATCGAGGTCATCGACGACGACAACGCCGGCCAGACGGGCAGCGTCAACGGCGGGTGGAGCCTCGAGATCGAGACCTCCGGGACGGCCGCCATCACGATCTCCAGCGGCAACCAGGCCTTCGGCCCGGCGTCGCCGTTCCCGGCCGAGCTCGACGTCTTCGGGGACGACGAGGTCGTCGTCACCGACCTCGACGTGCTGCTCGACAGCGTGACCCACCAGCGGGGCGAGCACATCGACATGTTCCTCGAGGGGCCGGCCGGCCAGAAGGCCTGGCTGATGTCCGACGTGTGCCCGTTCGACAACAAGCTCGTCGACTGGAAGATCGACGACGAGGCGCCCAACCCTTTCTTCGATGCCGAGAGCTGCAACTCGAACACGTACCGGCCGCGCAACTTCGACCAGGGTCCGATGGACCAGGACACGTTCGCGTCGCCCGCTCCCGCCGCGCCGGCCGGCGAGGTCCTCTCGGCCTTCGACCTGACCGACCCGGACGGGACGTGGAGGCTGTGGATCCAGGACGACAGCGAGGGCGGCGCGGGGTTCATCGTCGACGGGTGGAGCCTCGAGCTCGACACCCGGCCCGCGGCCCCGGTCGGCTTCGCCGTCGGCGCACAGGTCGCGCCCGAGGGCAGCACCGTCCAGGTCGACGTCGTGCGCAGCGCCGTCGCCGGCGGGCTCGGCGCGGGCTCCGTGGTCGTCGCCACGTCGAGCGGGACCGCGCAGGCCGGCGCCGACTTCGCTCCGGTCTCGCACACGCTGACCTTCGGCCCGGGCGAGACGACGAAGTCGATCGCCGTCCCGGTCATCGCCGACGGAGGCTTCGAGCCGGAGCAGGACTTCAGCATCGCGCTCGGGCTGACCGAGGGCGACGCGAGGGTGGGCACGCCCGCCGCCGTCGGCGTGACGATCCCGGCCGACGCCCAGCAGCCCCCGCCCGACATCCCGACCGGGAACGAGGACAAGCCGGCGCCACAGCCCTTCACCGCGGCGAACGCCGTGCGGTCGGCGCCGAGCGCGAGGCGCTGCTTCAAGCGCGACGCGCGCATCCTGTTCCGCCCGCAGATGCCGGCCGGCGTCGCGGTGCTCCGCAGCGAGGTCTTCGTCAACGGCCGCAAGATCGAGGACAACGTCGGCGTCTCCGCCGTCGCCCCGATCGCCCTCACGATGACCGGCAAGAGGATGCGGGTCCGGATCCGGCTGCACTCGCACGACGGCCGCGTCGTGACGATCCGGCGGACGTTCCGCCGCTGCAAGACGCGCCGGCGCTCCTAGGCCGCTCGCGCGAGCGCCGCCGAGAGGCGCGCGACGACCAGGTGGGGCTCGTCGGTGAGCTGCCGCCACGTCACCCGGATGACCCGCCAGCCACGCGCCGTGAGCTCCGCATCCTTGCGGCGGTCGCGCTCGAACGCCGTCCGCGAGCCGTGGAAGGCGAAGCCGTCGACCTCGACGACGAGGCGCTCGCGTCGCCACAGCGCATCGACCTCGTAGCGCCCCACGATCACGTTGCTCTCCGGCGCGCTCAGCCCGGCCTTCTCGACGAGCGTCAGCAGTCGCCGCTCCGCTTCGGAGCGCGTGATCCTCGGGTCGGCTCGGGCCGCCGTGGCGCGCAGTGCTCGTACTCCCCGTTGGCCGCGGGCTTCGTCGACGGCATCGGTGAGGGAGGCGTGGTCGAGCTTTCGTTGGATCTGCGCTTCCTCGATCGCACGCTGCAGCTCTCGGGTCGTCGCCGTTCGGGCGAGGTCGCGGATCGTTCGGGCCGGCGTGGTCACCGGGATCCCTCGGCTTCGTGTCACCTCGTCGGGCCGCAGCCTCGCCCGGTGGACCCTGAGCGCGGCCCGCGTGCGCGGCTGGCCGCCGCGGACCGTCACGTCGACCGGGCCGCGGACCTCCGGCCCGAACCCGTGGAGCCACGCGGCGGCGCGGTGGCTGGCGACTGCCGACGGGCCGCAGGCCAGGACCGCCGCCATCAGGCTCGTGAAGGGTGCGTCGACCGGCCCGACTCGATAGACGCCGCGGTGCAGCGGCGTCAGCCAGCCACGCTGGACGCGGTGACGGATCGCATCGCGCGTCAGGCCGGCCGCGGCCAGCTGTCGGGCCGAGACGACGCCGTGCTGCCGAGCGGCGAGCCCCACAACGTCACGTTCGGCCGCACCGGAATCCGGTCGTGTGCAGTTGGTCGGCTCTGGCGCCGCTAACGCAACGCTCGCCGCGAGCGGGGACGCGAGTGTGACGTTGCGGGGGCGAGGGAGCACCGCGGGAGAGCATCTCGCCTCCCTCGGTGCCCCTCGTCGCAGGCCGCTGATTCGTTACGAAGGAGTGCGCCTTACTCCGCGTACAGCGCCTCGATCTCCTCGCCGTACTTCTCGAGGATCGGCTTGCGCTTGAGCTTCATCGTCGGGGTCAGCTCGTCGCCTCCCGGCTCCCAGTCGCCCTCGATGATGTGGAACTTCTTCACCTGCTCGACCCGCGAGAGCTGCTCGTTGGCCTTGTCGACCTCGGCCTGCACCGCCTCGCGGACCTGGTCGTTCTTCGCGAGCGACTCCAGCGACGCGTCGTCGATGCCGTTCTTCTTCGCCCACCCGGGCGCGCCGTCGGCGTCGAGCACGATCAGGGCGACGTTGTACTTCCGCGCGTCGCCGATGACCGCGGCCTGGCCGATGAGCGGGCCGGCCGACTTGAGCTCGGACTCGATGTTCGCCGGCGACATGTTCTTGCCGGCGGCGTTGATGATGAGCTCCTTCTTGCGGTCGACGATCTTGACGTAGCCGTCCTCGTCGATCTCCGCGA
>DASZDF010000406.1:0-11496 GCA_035942275.1 Solirubrobacteraceae bacterium
CGCGGAACATCGTCGCGACGCACGACGGGCAGCCCTCCGCGGCGGCGAGCTCGACGATCCGCTTCGCCTGGCCCGTGGCCGCGGCGGCCTCGAGCCGGCCGCCCTCGCGCAACGGCAGCTCGCACCCGCCGCACTCCTCGCACGGCAGCCACATCGCCCACGTCCCCGCGATGTGGAAGATCGACGGCATCTGCGTGTCGAGCATCTCCGGGCCGGGCACGACGCGGACGGCCGGCCCGTCGGTGGTGAGCGCGGCCGCCGCGGCGGCCGCCTCCGGCACCGACCAGTAGTCCTTGACGTCGAGCGGCAGCATCAGCTTCGTGCCGCCGGGCATCTGGCCGTCCATCATCCAGTCGCCCTGCTCGGGGTCCCCCCACATCGTCCCCTCGGAGCCGTCGCGGCTGAAGCGCCGCTTGCGGGCGTCGCAGCGCAGGCACCCCTTGTGGTGCACGCGCGCGAGGAAGGCCTGGGCGCGGACGGCGGCGTCCATCCAGTCCTCGCGGCGCTCGACGTGCAGCGGCAGCGCGTAGCCGCCGCAGCCGGAGCAGGCGGCCCACAGCGACCAGTCCTTGGACCCGCCCGCCAGGAAGATCGCGTCGGGCGTGCCGGGCGATCCGGCGTCCTCGCTCGGCACGATCGACAGCGGCGCCTGGGCGAGGGGATCGTCCATGTCCGACATTCAGTCAGGCTTCCCCGTCGCGGACGGTCCGGAAACGGGCGCGCTACCTGGAAGTTCGCGTGCTGATCCAGTTCCGCCGCCGGTGCGCAGTTGCCTTGCGACAGCGTCCCCACGAGGAAGGATCCTCATGCCCGACCAGTCCAACGTCGACGTCCTCAAGTCCGCCTACGGCGCGTTCCAGAGCGGCGACATCCCCGGCGTCATGGCCGCGCTCGACCCGGACGTCCGGATGCACGCTCCCGATGTGCTCCCCCACGGCGGCGACTTCGACGGCCACGACGGCGCCGGGCGCTTCTTCGCCGGCATCGGCGAGAAGTGGGACGGCCTGGCCGTCGAGGCGCAGGACATCGTCGCCGACGGCGAGCGCGTCGTCGTGATCGGCCGCGCCAGCGGCCGGCTGCGCGGGGAGGGCGACGACGTCGCCTATGGGTTCGTCCACGCGTGGACGATGCGCGACGGCCGCGCCGTGCGGTTCGACGAGTACGTCGACCCGGCGGAGCTGCTCGCGACCGCCTGAGCCCCGACGCTCCTCAACTCGGACCGGCACCGGCCGATCACCCGGCTTGTGCCGATCCGAGCAAGGCTCCGCCTGCTGTTCGCCCCCGGTGGCGACCCCTACGCCGGGGCCGATCCCCCGACGGCGCGCCGGCTCGGCGCGCTGCTCTGGCTGGTCGCGACCGGCATCGGCGCGTTCCTGCTGCCGCTGTCGCCGCCCGACGAGGCGATCGGCGGCTGGGGCTGGGTCGTCGCCGTCGCCGTGCTCCTCGCGGGCCTTGCCTGCGCGCGCCACGTGGCGCGCCACGAGGTCGGCTGGGACGCGATGCTCGCAACGAGCTACATCGGCGTCGCGCAGGTCGCGCTGCTGCAGTGGCTCGCCGGGGGCTACGGCGCGCCTTACGCCGAGCTGTACCTGATCGTCACGCTCTACGCGGGCGCGCTGCACCCGCCGCGGCGGCTCGTGGGCGTCCTGGTCGCGGTCGTCCTCGCCTCCGGCGCGCCGCTCGTCTACAGCACCGCGGGCGCCGAGGCCATCAGCCAGACGGTCGTGCGCCTCGTCCTCCTCTCCGCCCTCGCCTTCCTGGCCATGACGCTGATGCGCTCGGTCCGCGCGCAGCGCCTGGGCCTTCGCGATCAGTCCGCCCGCGCGGAGAGGCTCGCGCGCCACGACGAGCTCACCGGGCTGCCGAACCGCCGCGCCTTCACCGAGACGCTCACGGCCGAGATCGCCCGCGTCGCCCGCACCGGCTCGCCGATGTCGGTCGTCGTCGCCGACCTCGACGACTTCAAGAGCATCAACGACGCCCACGGCCACCCGGCGGGCGACACGTGCCTCGTCGTCGTCGCGGGTGCCCTGCGGTCGACGCTGCGCCAGTACGACTCGTGCTTCCGCTGGGGAGGCGACGAGTTCACGCTCGTGCTGCCGGAGACGTCGCTCGCCGACGCCGAGATCGTCTGCGACCGCGTCTCCCAGGCCGTGCTCGGCGGATGCCGCGGGCCCGACGGGCTCCCGCTGCGCATCACCTGCGCGGCGGCCGAGCTCGACGACGCCATGAGCGGCGACGACCTCGTGGCCGCCGCCGACCAGGCCCTGCTCGCGCGCAAGCGCCGCGGCGGCCTGCGGCTCGCCCAGACGGCGTGAGTGCGCCCGCGGGTTCGCGGGAACGCCTCATGCATGGCTGAACTCACACCGCTCGACGAGAAGCTGGGCGAGGTCCTCGGGCTCGCCCAGGCCGCTCAGGACACCACGCAGAAGGTCGCCCGGATGGAGGGCGCGGACGCGTTCGCCTCCGATCTGGAGCGCATGCAGTCGGAGGCCGAGGAGACCGAGCGCCGGACGCTCGAGCTCGTCCAGACCTTCGAGGGCAAGAAGACCGCGATCATCGAGAAGGGCCGCGAGACGAAGCAGGAGGCCGCCGAGATGCGCGAGGCGTATCTCGCGGACGAGGAGGAGGCGCTCGACGGCTTCGAGTTCCTCACGATGGCGGAGGCCGGCGAGCTCGGGCACTGGGAGATCGTGCAGACGATCGGCGAGACCATCGGGGACACCCGCGTCAGCGAGCTCGCCGCATGGGCCGTGGGCGTGCAGAAGGGCCACTTCGAGGGCGGCCGGAAGGCGTCGCTTCAGCTCGCGCGCGAGGAGGCCGAGGAGCTGGCCTCCGCGTAGCGCGCGTGCAGCGGCTTCAGGACGCTCGCGGCCCTGAGGACCGCTGCCGTCTCCGCGGGCGACTGCACCTCGCGGCGGCGCAGCGCCGCCGCGAGGTCGAGGCGGCCCGCGAAGTAGTCGTCGGCGGGCTCCGCGGCCGCGTAGAGGGTGACGGCCTCCCGCGCGCCGGCGCCGATCGCGATGTCGGCGTGCGGCCGGTGGACGCGCCAGACGATCCGGTGCGGGAGGCGCCCGACGGCGCGCGCGACCTCCGGGTGCGCGCGCGCGGCCTGAAGCCGCGCCTCCAGTTCCGCGCCGCTGCGGAACCGCGGCCGCGCGCGCTCCTCGCGCAGGACCTGGAGGACGTCGTCGGCCGAGCGGATCCGCGCGTGCGCGTGGAGCCAGTGCGTCCGCAGCGACGCGAACGGATCTCCGCGCCGCGTCGCGTCCGCGAGCTCCGCGGCGTAGAAGCGGCGCCCGGCCGCGCCCCACGCGAACGCGCGGCCGTCCTCGTCCCAGCCCGTGGGCGCGAGCCAGGTCGCGAGCCGCCCGACCGGTGGCTCGCCCACGACGCCCGCGACGGGGGTGCGCAGCACGAACCCGCCCGCGCGCCCGAGCACGTCGCCCGCGGCAAGCGCCTCCCCCGGGCCGGGAGCCTCCATCGGGCTCGCGGCGATGGCGCGTGCCAGCGGCGGCGTCGGCTCGAGTCGGATCCCGCCCCGCTCGATCGTCGCCACCAGGTGCTCGTCGAGCGCGATCCCGGTCGTCCCCTCCGCGCCCAGAGGCGGGACGGGCGCGCGGTGGATCACGAGGCCGCGCCGCGGCGCGGCGGGGATCGCGGCGAACGCGATCGGGCGCCCGTACTCGAGCGCGGTGTCCACGAGTCCGTCCGCCGGGACGACCGGGACGCCGTAGCGGCGCGCGGCGGCCCCCAGCCCGGCCGCGTGAGCGCCGTCGCAGCGCTCCGGCAGCGCGAGGGCGACGACGGCCGCGTACTGCGCGCGGAACCCGGAGGCGTGCACCTCGACGTCGCCCCACGCGGCGATGGCGCCGACCGCCTCGTGCGCGGGACGCAGACGCTCGTCGGTCGAGCGCGCGAGGGCGTAGAGCCCGCACGAGCACTCGGCCACGGGCGGCACCCGGCCCGGATGCGCGCCCAGGTGCAGGCAGACCGCCTGGTTGACGCCCGCCGTCCACGCGGCCGCGCCGGCGCGCGCGGCGCTCCACGGGACCAGGGCGTCGCCGTCGACCCGCCAGGCGCGGTAGCCGACGATCGGCTCGACGAAGTCCGGTGCGGTCACGTGCGCGCCGGCTCACGGACCGGCTCGGGCTCCTCGCGCGCCGGATCCGGCGAGGGCGGGGGCGGCGGGGGTGCGACCGCGGGCACCGGCAGCCGGAGAGGCTCGATCGTGATGCGCCGCGACGGGCCGGGGAGGTCGAGCGCGACCGGTGGCATCCGGCGAACGTATCGCCGGTGGCGGACGCGCTCCTAGATCGGCGGCGAGCCGATGTCGACGGTCTTCATGGCGACGTTGGAGTCGCTGGTCCCGTCGTTGACCTCGAACTCGACGATCCGCGTCCCCGACGGGTTCTCACCGGCGTAGCGGAACGCGACCGTGCGGAGTGCGGCCTGGTACTCGGCGACCGTGGCCGACCCCGTGAGGGTCAGCACGCCGGTGACGTTGTTGTACAGGCCGACGATCACGCTCCCGGGCGCGAGCGTGAAGGACAGCTCGTCGCCGTCGAACTCGAAGCCGGCGCCGACCCGCACCTCGGCGCTCTCGAGGTTCGTGTCGTCCGAGTCAGTGACCGTGAGGGCGGCGTCGACGGTCGACGCCGAGTCGCCGATCGTGTAGGCGGTCGGGCCGGCCGAGGTGGTCACGACGGGAGCGCCGGGGTTGGGCGCGGCGACCGCGACGTCGCGCGTCACCGCGTCACTCACGTTGTCGACCGCCCCGCCATCGTCGGCCTGGAAGGTGACCGTCCGCGTGGCGGTCGACGGGGTCGCCGAGGAGTTCGCGTAGGTGACAGACCGCAGCGCGGCCTCGTAGTCGGCGACGGAGGCCGTGCCGCTCAGCGTCAGCACGCCGGACGTGTCGTCGTAGCTGCCGGCGATCACGTCCCCGTCGGCGAAGGCCAGGTCGTCCTCGGCGGAGGCGAAGTTGCCCGAGATCGTGACGATCGCCCCGACGAGGTCCGTCGAGTCGGCGTCCGTCGCCGTGATCCCCGGGTCGACGGCGGCGGGGCCGGAGCCCGCGGTGTACGAGAGCGCCGCGTCCGTCGTGTCGAGCACGGGGTTGTCGTTCACGCCGGTGACCGAGACGTCCTTCGTGGCCGCGTTCGACGCGGCGTCGCCGTCGTTGACCGTGAACTCGACGGTCTTCGACGCCAAGGGGTTGTCGCCGGTGTGGCTGTACTCGACCGAGCGCAGCGCCGTCTCGTACTCGGCCAGCGTGCCGGTCCCGCTCAGCGTCAGGACGCCGCTCGTGTCGTCGTACTGGCCCGCGATCCCGGCCTGGTCGGCGAACGTCAGCACGTCGCCGAGCTCGAAGCCCGCCGAGACCTGCACCTGGGCGCCCTCGATGTTCGCGTCGTCGACGTCGGCGACGGTCACGCCGGAGTCGATCGCCGTGGCGGCGTCGCCCTCCGTGTAGCCGGTGGGCCCTTCGGTCGTCGCCACTGCCGGAGCGTCGTTCACCGGCGCGACGGTGACGTCGCGCGTGACCGCGTCGCTCAGGTTGTCGCTGCCCGCTCCGTCGTCGACCTGGAAGGTCACGGTGCGGGTGGCGTCGGACGGGGCCTCCGACGAGTTCTCGTAGGTCACGGCGCGCAGCGCGGCCTCGAAGTCGGCGACCGACGCCGGCCCGGTCAGCGTCAGCACGCCGGACGTGTCGTCGTACGCGCCGCTGATCCCGTTCGCGTCCGCGAAGGCCAGCTCGTCCTCGGCCTCCGTGAAGCCCGCGGAGACCGTGACGGTCGCGCCCGCGAACGTCGCGGAGTCCGGATCGGCGGCGGTGACGCCGGGATCCACGGCGACAGGGCCGTCGCCCTCGCTGTACGCGAGCGCGTCGTCGCTGGTGTCGAGGACCGGCTTGTCGTTGACCGCGGTGACCGCGATGTCCTTGGTCGCGGCGGCCGAGTCGAGCTCGCCGTCGTTGACCGTGAACTCCACCGTCTTCGACGCGGACGGGTCGTCGCCGCTGTGGCTGTACTCGATCGACCGCAGCGCGGTCTCGTACTCGGCGACCGTGGCGGTCCCGCTCAGCGTCAGGACGCCGGTGTCGCCGTCGTAGAGGCCCGTGATCCCGGCCTGGTCGGCGAACGTCAGCGCGTCGGCGGCCTGGTGCCCGGCCGAGATCGTGGCCCGGGCGCCTTCGAGGTTCGCGTCGTCGACGTCGGCGACCGTCAGGGTCGCGTCGACCGCGGTGGCCGCGTCGCCCTCGGTGTAGGCGGTCGAGCCGGCGGAGGTCGCGACTTCCGGCGCGTCGTTGACCGGCGTGATGGCGACGTCGCGCGTGACCGTGTTGCTCAGGTTGTTGTACGGCGCGCCGTCGTCGACCTGGAAGCTCACGGTGCGGGCGGTCGACGGGTCGTCCGACGTGTTCTCGTACGTGACGGACCGCAGCGCGCTCTCGTAGTCGGCGACCGAGGCGGTCCCGCTCAGCGCCAGGACCCCCGTCGTGTCGTCGTAGGAGCCGCTGATCCCGTTCGCGTCGACGAAGGCCAGCTCGTCCTCGGCCTGGGAGAAGCCGGCGGAGATCGACACGGTGGCGCTCGCGAAGGTGGGCGAGTCCGGATCGGTGGCCGCGATGGCGGTGTCCACGGCGACCGGGCCGTCGTTCTCGGTGTAGGCGAGGATCCCCTCGCCGGCGGTGAGGACGGGCTCGTCGTTGACCTCGACGTGCTTCGTGTCGGGGTTCGACTCGAGGTCGCCGTCGTTGGTCGCGAACTCGACCGTCCGCTCGCCGGACGGGTCGCCGCCGGTGTGGAGGAACTCCACCGAGCGCAGCGCGGTCTGGTAGTCGGCGACCGGCGCCGGGCCGGACAGGCTCAGCACGCCCAGGTCGGCGTCGTAGCTGCCGGTGATCCCGAGCTGGTCAGCGAACACGAGCTCGTCGCCGGTCGCGAGGCCGCTCGCGATCGTGATGCGCGCGCCCTCGAGGTCGTCGTCGTCGACGTCGATCGCGATGAGCGCCGGGTCGACGGCCGTGGCGGCGCCGGTGTACAGCGTCGAGCCCTCGCTCGCCGTCACCTCGGGCGCGTCGTTGACCGGCGTGATGAAGACGTCGCGCCTGCTCGGGGTCGAGTTCGCGCCGCTCGAGTCGGTGACCTGGAACTGGATCCTGCGCGTGGCGTCCGACGGGTCCTCGGAGGAGTTCTCGTAGGTCACGGCGCGGATCGCCGTCTCGTAGTCGGCGAGCGAGGCGCTGCCGGTCAGGGTGAGCACGCCGGACGTGTCGTCGTAGGAGCCGGCGATCCCGAGCTGGTCGGTGAAGGCGAGCTCGTCCTCGGCCGGGGCGAAGGTGACGGTGCTGATCGGCGGGCCGACCGGGTCGCCGTTCTCGTCGACGGGCTGGGAGACGAGCGGGACGAACTTCACGGTCGCGCCGGAGAGGTTCGGCGAGTCCGGGTCGCCGACGACGAAGCCGGAGTCGACGGGGATCGGGCCGTCGTTCTCGATGTACGAGAGCCCGCCTTCGCTGACCTCGCCGGTCGGCTTGTTGTTCGTGCCGCCCGCGCCGCCGGTGATGCAGACCTGCTTCGTCGCGGGCGCGGAGTCGGCGCCGGCGTCGTTGGCCGTGAACTCGATGTCCTTGGTCGGCGTCGCGTTGCCACTCGCGAGGTTGCGGTAGCGGACGCTGCTCAGCGCGGTCTGGTAGTTCGCGACCGACGACGTGCCGGTCAGGCTGAGGACGCCGGTGTCGCCGTTGTAGGAGCTGCTGATCCCGTTCTGGTCGGTGAACAGGAGGTTGTCGCCGTCCTGGAAGTTCGCGGCGATGCGGACGACAGCGCTGTCGAGCTGCGTGTCGTCCGGGTCGGAGACGGTGAGCTGGCCGTCGATGACGACGCCGGGACCCTGCTCCGTGTAGGCGGTGCAGCCGGCGGACGTCGTCACCGTGGGCGCGACGCCGGCCGGGACGACGTTCAGCGAGACCTGCGCCGCGTTGCTGTCCTTGTCGTCGTCGCGCGCCTTGAACGTGAAGTGGTCCTTGCCGAGGTAGCCGGGGTCGGGGGTATACGTCATGTCCGGCGGCTGGCCGGTCAGCGTGCCGCGCGCGGGCTGCTTGGTGATGTGGAACGTGAGCAGGTCGCCCTCGTCGTCGTCGGACCCCGTGAGCGTGATCCGCTTGGGCGCGTTCTGCTTGACCGTCAGGTTCTGCGGGATGGCCTTCGGCGGCGAGTTGGGGCCGGTGTCCAGCAGGGCGAACGGGTCGTCCTCCTGAAGCGCGGCGGGTGCGGGGTTGCTCGCCGCGGTGGGCGCCGCCATGGGGGTCGTGCCGGTGCGCGAACCCTGGAAGACGCGGTAGCGCGGCGACCGGTAGGCCTGCGCGTTGGTCAGGAACGCCGGCAGCTTGCCGTTGACGAGCGGCGCGCGGTTGAACGTCGTCGAGAGCTTCGCCTTCCCGCTCTTGACGCCGACGAGCGCGACGCGCCCGGGATGCGGGTAGGGCTGGAACGGCCCGCTGTCCTGGTAGAAGAAGAACGCGCGCCCCGGGCCGACCTTCGCCACGAGCTTCCTGCTGCCCTCCTGCGTGATGCGCGAGCCGGCGCGCAGCGGGTTCGTCAGCCCGAAGACGATGACCGGGCCGCCGGCCTTGGTGGAGCCCAGTGCGGCGAGTGCCTTGTTCGCCGCCTGCTTGCGAGAGATCGCCTCGGCGGGGACCGCCGGCGCCAGCACGAGCCCGAGGACCAGCAGGGCGAGAGCGGTACGCCGGGGAGCACGGCGGATCAGGGGCAGGACAGTGACGTCCTCTACTCCTATACGACCCGCGACCCGGAATGCAAGGTGTCTTTTGACGAGGTTTCGGTCGCCGGAAGCGGAGCCGCAGTGCTCCGGAAATCCGCTCGATCAGGTGTCCACCCGGTGACGTGGCGTCAGGCGTCGGCGGGCGACGGCGGCGCCGTCACACTGTCCGCGGCGGGCGCGAGATGCGGGTGGTACGCGGCCACCGCGGCGCCGCTCAACCACCAGCCGCGGTAGACGAGACGGCGGCACAGCGCCTCGGGCAGCTTGTCGAAGACCGTCGGCACGAACGCGAGGTCCTCGCCCTTCCAGGTGCGCGTCTCCGGGAACCGCGCGCGCCAGCGCTCGAGCTCGTCCTCGCCGCTTCCGAACGTCGTCGCGAGCGCGAAGAGCACGCCGCGCCGCGCGCCCTTCGGCAGCGGCGCGTCCGGCGCCAGGCCCTCCGCGCGCTGGAACGCGGCGACCATCATGCGCGTGCGCAGCGACGTGCTCTGGCGGTACAGGAGCGCGTTGGCGCGCGTGAGGTCGCGCACGACCGGGATGCGGCCGTACGGGCCGGGGCGCAGCAGGCCGCCGGCGTTGATGGTCACGGTGAAGACGCCGGCGTGGCGGTCGCCGTCGAGGACCTCGAGGCCGGTGTTGTCGTACACGCCGCCGTCGAGCAGGACGGGCGCCTGCTCCGCGCACGGCAGGTCGACGTCGGGCAGCTCCCACGCCGCGAACGCGCCGGGCACGGCCGCGGACGCGGCGACCGCCTGCGCGACGCGCAGCCCGGTACCCCGCGTCGGGGCCAGGCCGCTCACGTAGTCGCCGACCACGTCGCGCTCGAAGCCGAAGCGGACGCCGGTGACGATGTTGGCGGCGTTGATGACGAAGCGCACCTCGGGATCGAGGTCCTCGAGGAGCATGCCGGAGAGGAACCACTCGTCGAATCGCTTCGCGAGCAGGTCCGTCCTCGTCATGCGGCCGGGAAGCCGCCACGCCCCGCGCAGCAGCGAGACCTTCAGCGAGTCGTCGGAGACGCGCTCGACGAGCGGGTCGACGAGCAGCTCGTCGACCGCCGACGTGGCGAAGCCGCGCTCGCGCAGCGCGGGCCAGTGCCGCGCGAGGATCCCGTTGGCGACCGACCCGCCGGAGACCGACGAGACGAACCGGACGTTGCCGAGGAGCCCGGCGTCCGCGAGGTAGCGCACGACGCCCATCGCGGCGAAGGTCGCGCGGAAGCCGCCGCCGGACAGCGTGACGCCGATCGGCGGGCCGCTCGCCGGAGGCGCGGGCTCCGCGGGACGCAGCGCGTCGCCGCAGGGGCGGATCGGGTGGCCCGTCCCGAGGGCGGGCGAGTCGAGCGGCGGCTGGGGATCAGCCATGCCTCGGCGACGATGTCAGGCGGCGACGTCCGCCGTCAAGGTCGGTTGAGCAGAACGGGACTGCTGACAGGCGCGGAACCACCGCCCACAGGCCTCCTCGCGCGTGGGGTAGGGTCGGACGTGGCCATGCCGGACGCCGCCGTCGTGTCGACGCTCCATGGCCGGCGCAGCGAGTGCGAGACGCTGGATCGGCTGCTCGCGAGCGCGCGGGACGGCGAGAGCCGGGTGCTCGTCCTGCGCGGCGAGGCGGGGGTCGGCAAGACGGCGCTGCTCGAGTACCTGGCCGAGCGCGCGTCGGGCTGCCGCCTCGCGCGGTTCGCGGGCGTCGAGGCGGAGATGGAGATCGCCTTCGCGGGGCTGCAGCAGCTCTGCGCGCCGATGCTCGACGGGCTCGGGCGCCTTCCCGAGCCGCAGGCCGGTGCGCTGGCCACGGCGTTCGGGCTGCGAGCCGGCGACGCCGCCGACCGTCTCCTGGTCGGGCTGGCCGTGCTGAGCCTCCTCGCGGACGTCGCCGAGGAGCAGCCGCTCGTCTGCCTCGTGGACGACGTGCAGTGGCTCGACCGGGTCTCGGCGCAGACGCTCGCGTTCGTCGCGCGCCGGCTCGCGGCGGAGCGGATCCTGCTGGTCTTCGCGCTGCGCGAGCCCGGCGACGAACCCGACCTGGCCGGGCTCGAGGAGCTCGCCGTGCGGCGCCTCGGCGACGGCGACGCCCGTGCGCTGCTGGACACCGTCCTGACCGGGCCCATCGACGAGCGCGTGCGCGACCGGATCGTCGCCGAGACGCGCGGCAACCCGCTCGCGCTGCTCGAGCTGCCCCGCGGGCTGACGCCCGACGAGCTCGCCGGCGGCTTCGGGCTGCCGGAGACCGGTTCCCTCGCGGGCCGCATCGAGGCGGGGTTCCTGCGCCGCCTGGAGGCGCTTCCGGCCGACAGCCGGCAGCTGCTGCTCACGGCGGCGGCGGAGCCGGTCGGCGACGCCACGCTGCTCTGGCGCGCGGCGGAGCGGCTGGGGATCGCGACGAGCGCCGCGGCGGCGGCCGAGGCCGACGGGTTGATCGAGCTCGGGGCGCGCGTCCGGTTCCGCCATCCCCTGGTCCGCTCCGCGGCGTACCGCGCGGCGTCGCCGCAGGACCGGCGCGACGCGCACCGCGCGCTCGCCGAGGCGATCGATCCCGAGGTCGATCCCGACCGCCGCGCGTGGCACCGCGCGCACGCCACCGCGGCCCCCGACGAGGACGTCGCGGCCGAGCTCGAGCACTCGGCCGGGCGGGCGCAGGCGCGCGGCGGCCTCGCGGCGGCGGCGTCGTTTCTGGAGCGGGCGGCGGCACTGACCCCGGAGGCGG